>JBHLRA010000027.1:5660-21717 GCA_048883045.1 Candidatus Thorarchaeota archaeon
TTTAAGAATTTAACTGATGGACCTGGAAAATTATGTATGGCTTTGGACATAACAAAAAAAAAATTTAATGGAACAGATTCTTGTGCTCATAACTCAAGGTTGTTTTTTATTGAAGGAGAGAAAATTAAAGACAGTTCTATAGTTGCTCGAAAAAGAATTGGAATTGATTATGCCCAAGAAGATAAAGAACGGCTTTTAAGATTTATGTTGAAGAGTTAAAACTTTAATGTTCTTAATTGATTTCTACTTTGTCAATTACAAAGTGGACATTGATGGATAAATTTAAATATTGGCATTTCTCGTTTTCTCTTGTAAGTTTTTTATTATCAAATAAATAAATCTTATAACAAGACTTAAATTATTTATAGTGGAGATAATTCATGATTTTACTTTAAAATTTATAAACAAATCTCTCAAAATTATGTCAAAAAATAAAGATGCTCTAAAGTTCTTTCAAGTATATATTAAAGAAATGGTTGATATTGGAGGAGAAAACCTACCAAAATCCATTTCTAGTAAATTAGGATCAAAATTAGGAAAAATGTATAAAGATCGTGGATATGCTCTAGATATTAGGACAGCATTAAAACAAATCTATATTGCATTGAATGGAAAACCGGTGATAAAACAATTAGATGAAAATCGATATGAAGTAATTGTTAAATACCCAAAAAAATTTTGTCCAGTAGGAGGGTCTTATAATCCCTCCCGAGCTCCGATTTTTCAAGAAAATATTTGTATTCCTTATACACGCGGTTTTTTAAATATTCTTTTTCCCAAATTAAATTTTGGAGAAGATTTCATAAGTTGTATACCCAGAGATAACCATAGAACTTGTCATTATATCCTTAAAATTGAAAAAAAGAAAGTATAGAAAAAAACTCCTTTTTCAAATTTCTTACTCATATATAGTTAGGGTTAATTCAAAATATTAGGAATGGGAACTGCTTCCCCTGAATTATTATTAAGTAAATAATAACCATAATAATAATTAAATAACTAAAAATTGAGATTTAATTAGTCTTATGTCAAAAAATCGCGATGCGCTAAAATTTTTTCAAAATTTTATCTATCAAATGATCGATATTGGTGGTGAAAATCTTCCTAAATCAATATCTACAAGCTTAGGGGCTAAATTGGGCAAGATATTACGAGATAGAGGCTTTTCAGATATTGATAGTGGTTTAAAAAAGATTTATACAGTTCTAAATGCAAAAACTAAGATAAAACCTATAGATGACAAAACCCTAGATATCACACTTAAATATCCAAAAAAATTTTGCCCGATAGGTGGGAAATTCAATCCCGATAAAGCTAAACTTATACAAAAAACAATTTGTATTCCATACACTTCAGCAATATTGAATTCTTTCCATTCTGGGTATAAATATGATTATGAAATATTAGAATGTATTCTAAATTCAAATAATAGGCATTGCAGATATAAATTGATAAAAGAACCAAAAGACTCAAGTGATAGTAATAAATAATTAAAAACCTGAACCTCGATAACAATCCTACTATTATGACCAGAGTCTCATGGTCCTCCACACCCGCACTACAAAGCGTGAACTACTATTCGTACGGATGCTCCCGCCAGGGCCTGTCCGGTTTAGAAATTACGAGTTTATATATTTCCTACAAAATATACTACTCTGTAACCCACCTATGTAGCCGATGCTTCGACGGAACATAAGAGTGGATAACAATACTCATGAATTCTCAATTCAGGCAATTGCGCCATGTGCATTTTGCGCTTCGTTCAGCATGGAACTGCAGACATTGCACAACTTGTCCAAGAATAAAAAGTTATTATTATAATTTAAATTTATATTTTAGAGACACCGTCTAATATAGCATATTTGAAATGAATCTAGTTATTTCTTGGATGATAATTCTTTTTGAATCTCTTTTCTTCTAATAATTGAGAGAAATTCTTTTGTGTCCGGGAATACATAAACAAAATCCTCCCCATCGTCCTCTATAGTGATCTCTTTAAAGAATTTTCCTTTAACTTTCTCATTTAAATCATTCAAAATCATAAGATTATAAAAAGAGATTCAGATTCAAATAAACGTATAGCATGGTGATATTATATAAAGAAAAGCTTAGAAATTATAAGAGAAACTAGAAAAAATCATCAAGTAACCAGTAGTTTCTCTAAAAATGATCTAACTTCTTTGTTAGCAGATTTTCCATGATTAAATAAGCCATTTAGGTAACCACTTAGGAATACTTCGATTTCAGAGTTCAAATCTTTAATATCAACGTAACTATATCGAGTTTTTAGTTTTTTGCCATCAACCAATGGTTTTACGTGCTTTTCAATTAAAGTCAATGTAAAATTCACAACTGCTGT
The DNA here is from genome assembly GCA_048883045.1 of Candidatus Thorarchaeota archaeon. Lineage (GTDB taxonomy): Archaea > Asgardarchaeota > Lokiarchaeia > Sigyniarchaeales > SOKP01 > Loki-b32. Next base: position 8,020 of record JBHLRA010000027.1, read on the forward strand.
GTTAACTATGTGTTTATCGTTAGATGATAACTCATAGTTTCCTTGAATAGTTTGATTTCTAATTTCATTCAATTCTAATAGCAAGCTCTCCAGATCTGGTACTAATTTTAACTTTTTTATTTTTGTTGGTAAATCTTCATCAACGTTATCCACAAGTTGAGCATCACAATATTTTTCTAAATTAGCATAAAATCTGACTAGAAGTTTAAATGTGTCTTCGATTTCGTACATATTTTCCCAAATCTTAAGATCAACACCCTTCAGGGATTTTATTATACTATCTTTTACATTTTCAGCAACACTAGTTAAGTATTGGGAATAATCCTCAAAAGGAAATCCAAAATAATAGTTATTATATTTTTCTTTAATATCTTTACCTACATTCTGTGTATGAATTTTTTCTTTTTTAACAATCTCCTTTACAAATTTCATGACATAATTGCAATTTGGACAATAAGTAATCCAAGAGCCTAAAATTACTTCTGGAGGTTTAACTCCACTAGAACTTATGTAACCATTAAAACCTGACAAAGGCTTACCATCCGAAGAAGAAAATGTTGCTTCTTCTGGATAAAATGTCCTTGGAATGAATTTAGTACTGCATAATGGGCATTTAAGCTTTTCTTTTTTGTTCATGACTCTCTAAAATTTATATTTAATTATTGATAGATGTGATGGGTAATATCACAATTGTTAGTAGAATTGGTTCTATAAATACAAGAATAATATGTGGAACATATTCCTTTGAATTCGATGTTCAATGAAGTTTCAAAATAAAGAAAGATTTAATATTCATTGGATAATAAAAATTATATTTAGTTTGAAGAATTTACTTGTTTAAGTAGTTAAAAACGGATTTTCAACTTAAAAATAAAAATTAATGGTGCAATTCTAAGATGCCAAAAGATATTGTATATGTAGATGCTTACACTCTTGAAAATTTTATGAGAGATGTCTTCATTCGGTTAGGAGTACCGAAAGAGGACGCGAAAATTATTGCTGATGTATTGATTACATCAGATTTAAGAGGAATTGATTCACATGGGATTCAACGGTGTAAAATGTATTATGATCGTATCAAGGAAGGAATCTATGAAGTAAAAACAAAAATAGATGTTATCAAAGATGGGCCTACTACTGCGTTATTAGATGGAAATTGTGGGATGGGGCATGTTATAGCATTTAAGGCGATGAAAATGGCTATTGAAAAAGCGAAAGAATATGGTTTAGGAGCTGTTGCTGTAAGAAATTCGACTCATTTTGGTATTGCAGGTTATTATTCACTTATGGCAATAAAAGAAGGAATGATTGGAATTGCGGTCACTAATGCTAGACCTTCTATACCTCCTACATTTGGATGTGAACCAATGTTGGGAACAAATCCTTTAACAATTGGAGCTCCAACCGATGAAGAATTTCCATTTCTTATTGATTGTGCTACTTCAATAATTCAAAGAGGAAAGGTGGAGCTTAATGCTCGAATTAATAAATCACTTCCAGAGAATACTGTTATCGACGATAAAGGTGAAATTATGACGGATCCAAATTTGGTTCTAAATAAAATGTTAGAAAGAAAAGCCTCCTTGTTACCTTTAGGAGGTAAAGGTGAAGATACGGCTGGTTATAAAGGTTACGGATATGCCACAGTGGTAGAGCTTCTTTCTGCAGCTTTACAAGATGGTATCTTCCTAAGAGATACACTTGGCATTGTTGAAAATGGTCAAAAAAGATTGAAAGTTGGACATTTTTTCTTAGCAATAAATACTGACAGTTTTATAGGGTTAGATTCATTTAAAAAAACTGCTGGTACCATAATGAGGGATTTAAGAAATACAAGGAAGATTCCTGGTGAAGAAAAAATTTTTACAGCAGGTGAGAAAGAATATTTTGCTGAAAATGAAAGGAAGAAAAAAGGAATTCCCCTCAATAATAGTCTACAAAATGATATTAAGATAATGCAAAATGAATTAGGATTAGATCAATACTCTTTTCCTTTTTCATAAAGTGAAATTCTATGTAATATTGCTTTACAAGTTTAAAATAATTTATAAGATAATTATATTTATTTCCTTATATAGAGAAGCGTATATTTTTAACTATGATTATATGGATAATGGAAGCTGAATCAGGAGTAAAATTATTATATAAATCGTTTTTAAAGACAGATGCAGATGAGGATATAGTTTCTGGATTTTTAACAGCATTTCATCATTTTTCTATGGTAGAGTTTAAAGAATCACTAGATTCTATTGAAATGGGAGGCTTGAGATGGGTATATATATTAGAAGAAAAATTTAACCTTCTTTTTGTAGCAGCTGATACAAAACATATAAAGACTGAACTTCTATTAGGTCGACTCAATGTTATCAGAAATGCTTTTATTAAACAATTTGAATCTGTTTGGAAAAAAAAAGGACATAGTTGGGATGGAGATATTAATATTTTTCAGCCATTTCTTAATGAAATTGAAGATTATTATCATCAATGGGGAGAAGTAGAAGATTTAGCTAAAGTAGCCGACTTTTTTGATATATTAGGGATATTTCAAAAGATTTTAATAATGCTGAGAAATGTTATAGAAAAAAAGATGTATAGTAAATCAAAAAATTTAGTTCTCAATAAAATTGAGAAAGTCTACAAAAATCTTGCAGACCATATTGATTTTAAGAGTACAGCAGAATTAAAAAACATATCTTTTAGCAAAGAATCCTGGTTTAATATTATGGACATAAATCTTATGAAGAGTGATACGGAATTAGTTCTTAAAAATTTGAAAACAATTCTATCTGAAATTATTAGCATTTTAAAGGAAGTTAAAGGAAAGAATTTATGTTTCAAATATTTTAGTGAAGAAAATATCTACGCCTATCTATTTAACAATATGAAGCTTTTAAAGGATTTAAAGTTAGATACATTCTTATTAGAAAATTTCCTGTTATTATAAAAATCATTTTTATTAAAATCAGCTTTTTTTGTTATTAAAAATAGAATTTGAATTACTATTATTCACCTTATATTAAATAGCATTTTAATTAAATAGAAAGGTGCTTAATAATCTCCATCACATTTTTTTTGTGATTTGAGAACATGATGGAAAAAATACTCGAAGAAACACCCATAACTCCCACAGATAACACTATTTATATAGATGTAGATACCCTAAAGAATTTTATAAAGGATGTTTTTATTAGCTTAGAAGTTCCTGAAGGTCACGCGGAAATTATAACTGATGTTCTTATCACTTCTGATTTAAGAGGCATTGACTCACATGGAATACAGAGATGTAAAATGTATTATGATAGAATTAAAAAGGGTATTTACAATCCAAAAACCCAAATCAAAATCATCAGAGATGATGCAACCACTGCAGTTTTAGATGGAAATTGTGGAATGGGACACGTTATTGCATATTTGGCAATGAGATTGGCAATTGATAAAGCAAAGAAATATGGTCTTGGAGCAGTTGCCGTACGTAATAGTTCTCATTTTGGAATTGCTGGTTATTATTCACTCATGGCAATAAAAGAAGGAATGATAGGATTTGTTACTACAAATACGCGTCCTTCTGTTCCACCTACTTTTGGAGCAGAACCGATGCTAGGGACGAATCCACTAACATATGGGGCTCCTACTGATGAAGATTTTCCATTTTTATTAGATTGTGCAACTTCTATTATTCAAAGAGGTAAAGTTGAAGTATATAATAGGTTAAATAAACCACTACCTCTTGGAGTCATTTTTACTAATAATGGAAATTCAAAAACCGATCCTAGCGTAGTATTGAATAAATTAGGTGATCGATCTGCAGCATTATTACCTTTAGGAGGTATCGGTGAAGATACTTCTGGCCATAAAGGTTATGGTTATGCAACTTTTGCCGAAATATTATCTTCGGCCTTACAAGATGGTGTATATCTCAAGGATACTGCAGGAGTTATAGAAGATGGTCAAGAGAGATTAAAAGTGGGACACTTTTTTTTGGTGATAAACATACAAAACTTTATTCCAGTAGAGCGTTTTAAAGAAATAACCGGTAATATCATGCGTGAATTGAGGAATTCAAAGAAGGCACCTGGAAAAGACAAAATCTACACAGCAGGGGAAAAAGAATACTATTCTGAACAAGAAAGAATGGCAACAGGTATTCCTATAAACAAAAGCTTACAGAAAGATATTAAAATAATGCAAAAAGAACTTGGATTAGACCAATATGATTTTCCCTTTTGAATAAATTAAAAAATTACTCCTTTTTTCCTATCTTCAATTGGCTCAGAATGAATGAAAATTGTATCTAAGTTATCAATACCTAATTTTTCTCTAATCTGAATTTCTAACTCACTAATATAATCATGGGTTTGTGCAATATTTAGCGAACCATCAAAAAATACATGAATTTCTAAAATACAATAATCAAATGTAGCCCAGAATTCTAATCCATGATAGCCCCTCACTTGGGGATGTTCTCTCAGCACCTGTTCTACCTCTTCCCTAACTTGTTCTATCATTTCTGGTCCTACATCAGCGCATTTTATTTGATCAGATATTAGGATATCTTTATGAGGTCTGCTTTCGATATGAGTAATTACTCTTGATATTAGAGGAGCTTCCTTTTTTATTTCATTCTCAAAACTAGAACATAAAGTATGTGCTTCAACGAGTGAAAGATTCTCATTAACCATAACAATTAAAGAAATAAAATAATCATTCTCTATTCTAAATACATTAAGATCTTTAAAATCGAGAATCTCGGGATATTCTGACTTCATAGAAAAAATTAAATTAATTAAACCTTCACCTATTGACTTTTCACTAGCCATAGGATTCATTTCTATGATACATTCTACTTCATATAATGGAAACATCTTTTCACTCATCGTTCTTATAGATGTTATAATTTCATTAGCATGGATAATAGAAATATGATCTTCAACTGATAGCTGAACCTGTAAATATAAAGTCTTTCCACTAGTTCGTACTTTAATATTGTGTACACCAACAACATGATCTAAAGCGAAAATCTTTTGTTTCATTTCTTCAATAATAATAGTACTTATGGGATTAGTGTCTGTTAATTCTTTAATACCACTTCTAGCTAAATTCAGAGCACCTACTATTATCCAAATAGAAAGGACAATACTAAGAATCGGATCAAGAAAAATAATATTAAAATATGCAAAGATAAAGCTCAACAGCACTATGACAGCTCTCATAGAATCTTGAAATAAGTTTAGACCTTGAATTTCCATTGTTATACTTTTTTGTTGTCTTCCTTTTGAAATAAGAATTCTCGAGAAAATGAAATTTACCATGAATGAAGATATTAAGATAATTAATCCAATTTCAGGGCTAGTAATATCATATCTAGCTGACAGAATTACTTGGATCGCATTGTAAATTAATATAACGTATACATTCATTAAAATTATACCCTGAATCAATCCAGAGACAGAATCAATTTTGCTATGACCATACATATGTTCATAATCTGCTGGTTTTTGACTATAATATAAAGAATATAAAGTAATAGATACGAATAGAATATCTATTAGCGTATCTACGGTTTCTGATAAAAAACTCAAACTTCCAGTAAGTATAACCCCAATTAGTTTCAAAAATGACTGGAATAAGATTATGCAGAATGTGTAAATAGCATACTTTATTTTGATATTCATTAAGTATTTATTGAATTTATTCTGGTTTATATTTTTTCAGTTTTGGAAAGAAAGCATTTACATGTTTCTTATAATGTTCATATTTTATACCATATTTTTCTAATAAATTTCTTTCTTCTTTTCCCAAATAAATTCTAACCAAGATGTAATATACCACGAGAATTATAAAGAGAATCCAACTATTGAACAGGAAGAATATTCCTGGAAGCGTTGCTAAACCCCAAGAAGCATACATTGGATGTCTTACATAAGCATAAGTTTTTGTTGTAATTAATTCTGATGAACCATATGAAGCGCTTAAAATCCTTTCAGTATAAATAAACACATAAATACCAACTAATATTAATATCAGTCCTATAATAACTAAAACATAATGATTTATTGGAATTTGAAAAAGTGGATAATAAATTGAACTTAATATGCCAAACAAAACAAAAAAGGGACAAATAGAAATTAAAATTTTTGGACCAATTCCTACTAAAGGTAGTTTCTCTTTAGAAGGCTCCTCAGTTTTAGAATTCATTTTGACTTATTTCAAAATTTTATAATCAAATAATTATCGAAATATAAAGCAATATAAGAAAGTTTTTTGGTTATAATAAATAAATAGATTCAAGTCATTGATTAGACATTTATGTAGTAGTGTTTGATTTTACTCTCTTAAGTAAAAATCGGACTACTGAAATTATAAGTTATGAGTAATTTATCTAAAAAACATACAAAAAATAAATTAAATATTAGATTAACTGTAAAGAAAACTGAAGAAATGATGGATGAGAAAAATACTAATTATTTAAACCGGACTTTAAAGAAAATTGATCCAACAATGGCAAAAATCTTTATGCCTTGGATTTTAAAACATCCAAAAAGTATGTATAAAATGATAAGACTAGCGAAAGCATATAGAAAATCACGAAAAATAAGAGCAGAAGAACTACTCAAAGGATTGAAAGTACCACCATTCCTAATTTTAAGTATTACTTCAAATTGTAATCTTAAATGTGCAGGGTGTTATGCCGCTGCAACAGGTACATTATGTAATGAAAAATATAGAAATTCATTAGATTCAGAACAATGGATAAAAATAATTCAAGAAGCAAGAGAACTGGGTGTGTTTGCCTTTATCATAGCCGGTGGTGAGCCTTTTTTAATGCCAAATTTATTAAAAATTAGCGAGGAATTCAAAGATAGATTATTCTTAATTTTTACAAATGGTACAATTATAAAAAATCAAGATATTGAAAAATTAAAACAGTTAAGAAATACAATTATAATGGTCAGTATTGAGGGGGATCAAGATTTAACTGATAATAGAAGAGGTTTAGGAGTTTATGAAAAAGTAATTAAAACCATTAACGAATTAGACAGTAAGGGGATTATAAGTGGAATTTCAGTTACAATCAATCGGAATAATGTTAAATTTTGGATGGAACCAGAAAATATAGATCAACTAATAGTAAAAGGTGTGCGTCTTGCCTTCTTTCTTGAATATATCCCTGTAGATAATGACACAGAATTAATGCTTACTCCGGAAGAAAATAAAGAATTTAGAAAAAGAGTATTAGAGTATCGAGAAAATAAGCAAATTTTCCTTGTTCATTCTCCTGGAGATGAAGAATACATGGGCGGTTGTGTTTCTGCAGGAAGAGGTTTTGCCCATGTCACACCTTTAGGAGACTTAACCCCTTGTCCTGTTTCAAATATAGCGACTCATAACTTAACTAAAAATTCTTTGAGAGAAGGTTTAGATAGCGAACTATTTAAGATTATCCGAGAAAATGAGCATTTATTAGAAACTAATGGTTCTCCATGTGCTTTATTTTCTCATTCTGAAGAAGTAAATGCGCTAATAAAAAAAATTAAAGCATATAAAACTAGCGTTTAAATTTTTTAATTTTTAAAAAAATATATTTAGTTATTTGATAATTCTCCAGTGGCAGTAAGAAAAACTTTACCTCCCACTGAAACGTTTATTTTACCATCTTCAATCTCTTCTGCCTTTAAATAAAGCAATGAAGGACGCCCTACTTCATATCCTTGTTCAACTCTTATATTTATTTTATTTTTTACGAAATATTGATGTTTCACTAGATATGCTGCAAGGCATCCATTTCCTGATCCTGTTGCTGGGTCTTCCGGTATTCCATGATAGTGAGCAAAAACACGTACACTAAGATCATTTCCTTTATTACGTACTTGAGAACAAAAAATTAATATTGATTTTGCATCAGTATTTTCCATAAGGTTAAGGCATTTCTCGACATTTACTTTAGCTCTTTTCAAAGCATCCAAAGTTTTCAAAGGTACTATTATAAAAGGTGCACCTGTAGACACTTCTTGAATTGGAAATCTATCATCAATATCACTTTCATTTAGATTTAATATTTTCGAAATTAATTCTTTATCAAAAAATCTCCCAAATGTTGGTGGATTTTGATCCATCCATATTATCTCTGGCTTTCCTGATTTATATTTAAATAACACCGGAATTGGGCCGATTTTAAGGTTCAAAAGTAAAGTTTTAACATTACTTTCAATTAATTCTTGTTGAATTACAAAAGCTGTTCCTAAAGTTGGATGTCCAGCAAATGGTAATTCAACTTCGGGGGTAAAAATACGAACATCATAATTTTCTTTTGAAGTGATAAATGTTGTTTCAGAGTAGTTCATTTCTTTCGCTATTTTTTGCATTTCAGCCTCGAATAGAAGTTCATCACAAAGGAATACAGCAAGCTGATTCCCCTCAAATTTCTTTTCCGCAAACACATCTACTATGTAAAATTTACATTTTGGCATTATATAACCTCTATAGTGTTTAAAACCTCAACATTAATAACTATATATCATATCAGAATTGAAAAACTTTTACTAATTAATTATTTTGGTTTTTCTTTAATATTGAATATATTAGATTTTATTAAAATTTATAACTCTATTTTTTATTTAAAAAGTTAATTTATTAGGATATAATATGAAGATTGAAGAAACTGAAAAAATTGGTAAATTATTTTTTGAAGTGATGTGGAGTGAGCCAGATCTTAGTATTGCTGATGAAATTGTAGATCCCAAATATAATCCAAATTGGATTCCTATAGACAAAGTAGGTCCGGCTCAAATAAAACATGAAATTACATATTTTAGATCTATTTTTCCAGATTTAATATATGAAATAGTTGAGACAAGAGGAGAAGAAAATAAAGTATGGATTCGCTATAAAGCTCATGGAACTCATCTTGGAAAAGCATGGGGCTTTAATCCTACTGAGAAAAAAGTGACTTTTGAAGGAGCGACCATTTTGTACTTCAATTCAGAAGGTAAAATTATCAATCGATGGGGTGCATTTTGTTTTTATGATATATTATATGATCTTGGAATTGTCCCTTCTCTTTGGGAATTACACAAATATTTATCTAATATATAAAATACCATTTTATTAATTATCTCTTTGCAGGGGAAGCATAACAATAATCACAGTTATGTTTGCACCGAAAAATTCCTGAGTATCCTCCTATATCTTTAGATTTAAAACATCCGCAATCTTTTCTCTGCCCTGTATCTTTAACTTTTGGAATTTCTTCATTTATTAATTGTTCAATTTTATATGCATCTATACAATGTGATTGTTTGATTCCTTCAATTTCTAACAAATTTGGTTGACAACACGCTTTCATTTGAATACCATAATCATTGCAAATTAGTTTTAATTTATTCAAAATCTCCTTTTTTTTCTCTAATGATGGATCAATGGGAATATACCCTCTAGCATTCATTCTATTCTTTACTTTTGTGTAGATTGTGGCAAATGAAAAAGTAATTTCCCCAATACCAATTTTAGAGACACCTTCAACTATAGTTTTGAAATCACCCAAATTATTTTTAACGTTATTTGAACCCTTTTTCTTGTAAAAAATTATAGGATCATATCTATAATTAATAGCTAAAATACTAAACTTTCTAGTAAGCCATTCTAATTGTTTGAGTCGATCGTCTAGAGAAATATTGATATTTTTTTCTAATTCTGAAGGAGAATTTATTGTAAATTGAAAAGTATGTCCTTTAAAAGAATCAAAAAGATCTCTATTATTATTATATGTATTAATCCATTCTCCAAAATTTTTACTCCACCAAACGAAGCACTTTACATATTTTGGACTTAATGAAACTCTTTGTATTTGCTGACGATTAAAAGGATTAACCACATCTACATACCCATCCTTCATTCGTTGGATCACCCATTCCATTAAAAAAGCGGGAATATCGGTTCTCCGTGAACATGAGATTATTGGTGATTTTATCATACTTTTTTTTTCAATTTTTACCATTAGTAATTTAAAATTAGATTAAAATATGATATTTAAATCCATTATCTAATTCGATTTTTTCTTTTTTACCTAAATTAGAACTATTTATAACTATTCGAGATCCTTTCAATGGTGAATCTCTACATTTTATTAAAATATAATTCTTTCCTTGGATTAAACTTAATTCAATATTGACTTCTTTTTCTTTAAATTCAAAAGATCTAATCAGTACTCCATCGATTCCAAATATAAATTGCTCTTTAAAATCAATGAATAAATCACCAAAAAACTTTTTTATATAAGCAGTAGCCATAGCAGCGGTTCCTACTCCCCAATCAAAAGTAATTTGGCCAGGAACTCTAAAATCACTTCCAGTATGACCATAATTTTCGTACATACTACCCATATCTACACTTTCAATAGTATCTATTCCTTTTACATTACCAGGACACTGTTCTTCATATTCTTTAAGTAATTGTAATGCCCAAGATGCTCTTAAGGCTGCTATTCCTCTTTCCATATATTCTTCCTTACCAGTTAATAAATAATATTCCATATATGTACGAACAAACAAACCTTGTCGAGCATCACTAAGTTCTGCATCAGCATTCTGAGATCCAAAACCTCCAAAAGTGTTAATATTGAGATAAGGTATGTTCCATATTTGTTGAAATAGGGATAATACTGCTAATATTCGTTCTCCAGCTTCTAAATAACCTTTTTTTTTGGTAATTTTAAACAATTCTTTAAATCCCTCAGCACACCAATATATACATAAGGCATTTCTTATATGACTTTTTGTATAAGTATCATAGGTGTCAAGAGGTAATTGAGTACAGCTGAAAAATGGCTCAAAATCATGCCATTTGTCTTCCGGAATTACATATTTAATTATATAATTAGCAATTTTCTCACAAATATGAAGGATTTTTTCATCTTCATTATTTTTATAATATTCTAATAAAAACATCATTGGAGCTCCAGAGCTTGCTGAACTCCTTAATTCTTCTTTAATAATTGGTTCATTTTTTTCAAAATTAAAATTAACATATGCTGGAATAGCTCCATTTTCTAATTGAAGCTTCTCTAGGAGTTCTATTAATTCTTCGCTTCTCCTCAATATATTCTGATTTTTTTCATTAAAGTCTTTTCTAAATTTTAATGCCCAATACATTGTTAAACATGAATCTACTATGTGATAATCATCACTATAACGATAACCTTTTAAACCATTAATTGTAGAAATAATTTTCGAGCCAATAGAAGCTGGAAAAATTACACTTGGAAAAACACCATTTACTCGAGGTAATAACAATACTGTATTTAATATTTTATTTGTTTTGTCAATAAGATCATCATCTTTCCATAACTCTCCAAAATATCTGAGACTATATGCTGTTCTAATATTAAGAAACCAAGCATTACTCCAAATCTCTGCTGTTCTGGGCACAAAAGCAATTCGGCGAGTGTGTTTATCAAACTTTTTTACTTTTACGGGGTCGAAAGTAAGTTCATTTAGAGTTTTATGTAATTTTAAGTCTGAGCTAGCGGTTTCAGCTGTACTTTTTTTTCTATAATCCTCTAACATTTCAGGTTTAATGAATTCAATAGGTTTTTTTTTCCTACCTGCCCATGTTCTTTGCCAAATTCCACCACATTCCTTATTGTTAATAAAAAAGTTTCCCCAATATCTATGTCTTTCAAAAATAGCTTTAAATCCCTCATCAACATTTCTTTCATATGGAAGAACTTGAGGATTTAAATCTTCATATAATAGTTTTCTTCCAAATTTTTCCCAAAGAAAATTATTTATAAATTTCAGAATTTCAGTTTCAGTTTTCTCAAAAAATAATATCAAAAAATATCTAAACGTTAAATCCGTATTTTCCTCAATTTTCAATTCATTATGAGGATCATGTTTGAATAGAGTATGATCAACTGGTTTATAATTCCCAAATCCATATGATAACTGAGGAATCCCCTTAAAAGCTCTTGGTTTCAAATTAAAATCAATAAAAGTTTGAAATGGACGATTTTTTCCAAGAGTTTTTAGGTCAGGAATGAAAGCAAACGCATATTTTCCTTTTTTATATATTATAGCTGGAGAACGATAGACATGATCTCCTATAACATAATTCTCCCCTGGGCTGAGGTGAGGAATCCAGTTAAAGTCAGGATAATTATCTAACAGGATCGCATAATTAACATGGATTTTTGATAAAAAATGAACTTTTTTATTGGAAAGCTTATATCTAATATGAATAATATTATTCTCTTCAAGACAATAATCTAAGTCTAGTAAAAAATCTTCATTATCTAATTTATAATATAATTTCTTTTTGGTTCTTTTCCTATAAGACAATATCTGTGAATGCGCTAAATCCTTTTTCCATATATTTAATGTGCTGAAACCTTCATTACTACCAATTATTGGAATCCAATTATTTCCATCTTTTATTTCTATTCTTTCTGATGTTATTTTATCTTTATGATCTATTATAACTCTAATATTTTCTTTTTCTAAAATCTCTTGGTTTAATCTAAACACCAATAGGTTTTTTAATTATTTCATTATAAAAGGAAAAATAAAAGATAAAATAAAAATTCTAGATATTTATGATCCCTTCAATAGAATGGACGGGGGAAAACAAAGTTAAAATGATTGATCAAACTTTATTGCCCCATGAATTAAAATTCTTAGAATTTGATGACTATAGAGATGTAGCTACTTCGATTAAAGTGATGAATATTCGAGGGGCTCCTGCTATAGGTGTCGCTGCTGCAATGGGTATGGCATTAGCAACTATAGAGTATAAGGAGCTTCCTAAAGAAAAATTTATAGAAAAAATGAAAAAAGCGGCGAACCTTATCAGAAGTACTAGACCCACTGCTTCAAATCTTTTCTGGGCGGTTAATAGGATTTGGGATATAATATCAAAATACCCCGATGATCCACCGATGCTTTCAGATTTGGTGATTGAAGAAGCTCAGCTTATGGCTCAAGAGGATATAAATGTAAATAAAAATATTGGAAAAAACGGTGCAGCACTACTAGAAGATGGAGATACTGTTTTGACTCATTGTAATGCTGGTTCTCTTGCAACTGTTCAATATGGTACTGCTTTAGCACCAGTAAGGACCGCAATTGAGGAAGGAAAGAATATAAATGTAATTGCTGATGAAACACGTCCAAGATTACAGGGAGCAAGATTGACAGCATATGAATGTCACTATGATAAAATACCTGTGAATGTAATTTCAGATACTTCATCGGGTTTAATAATGATGTTAGGAAAGGTGAATAAGGTTATTGTTGGTACGGATAGGGTTTCTTCAGATGCGGTATTCAATAAAATTGGTACCTATTTAGTGGCATTAGCCGCAAAAGACAATAATATTCCATTTTATGTAGCAGCCCCAACGTCAACTCTATCACTTGAGGATACCATTGATGATGTTACCATAGAGCAAAGAGACAGTAAAGAGGTAAGTAATGTACTAGGAAAGGTTCAAATTGTACCGGATGGAGTAGAATGTTTGAATTATGCATTTGATATTACACCTTTTAGACTTGTTACTGGTATAATTACTGAGGATGGAGTTTATACTCCTGAAGAGCTCTTAAAAAAATATAAATAAAAATTCATGCAATTTTTTTTTTAAAAATCAGGTCACTTTATAATTAGTGTCTTGGAGTAGAAATCAATTATATAATTTAGTTGTTG
>JBHLRA010000028.1:0-10292 GCA_048883045.1 Candidatus Thorarchaeota archaeon
CTGGAAGAATTATTGATTATTCTGCAAATATAGCAGTAGTAGAATTCAAGGATCTACATCAAGATCCACATTATATTAATAAACTTATGGAAATTCAATTTAATTTAGGTGGATCTCAAAAGATTTCAAGAATTTTTGATTTTATCGACATCAATACAATAAAAGAAGCCTTTCCAATTCAAATGCACAAATTTAAATATGTAGAGAGGACTAGAAAGAAAATTATTAGTACTATCGATAATATTATCATTGGAAAAAAAGGGATATTCCCAAAAGTCTATGAAAGTATGTTTTTTGCGGTTTCAATTTATCCTAATCTCTATGATGATAAATATTATTCTGAGATCTTAGTGAAACATTTTTTACCATTTCTGAATAAAGAAATTACGACTATTCTCAAACAGAGGGGTTCAGTAAAAGTACTTTATTATCAATATCCTGAAGAAAATATTAAAGCAGGTAATTTAAACCCCATTTTTCCACATCATTTAATAAAATATGATTTACTAAGTGAAAATAGAGCAGAAATAATTTTCGGTTTTACAGAGGATGGAGTTTATCTTGCAAGGACATTTATTACTGATGATCCAAATTTTAAAAGAAAAATTGATGAAGGAAGACCTAATAAAGAATTTAAAAGTTCTATTTCACCAAAACTTGCATTAATTATGTTAAACTTCTTGAATTTATTTGAAAAAAGAGAACAAAAGAGAATCCTAGATCCTTTTGTTGGAAATGGCACAATTGCTTTGTTTGCCATACTTCAAGATTTTCAGATATATGGCTCAGATATTGATTTAACAAAAGTTAATAATACAATCCGAAATATTAATTGGTTGTTGGATTCAATAGGGGAAGAGATACCCCCTTATATTCATCAACGAATAATTAAACATGATGCTAGGAGTTTATCAAATATTTTTGATTCATATTACTTTGATGGTATATGTACAGAACCAGAATTAGGACCGTTCTATTTAGAAAAACCATATTATGCTCAAGCTAAAGATTTAATAGATAATAAATTAGAGCCTTTATATAATGATTTTTTTCAAGAAGCTTATAAAGTTCTGAAGCCAGATTCGAGAATTTGTTTTATATCACCAATTATAAGCACTATTGATGGTAATGATATCCAAGTAAATATTGAGAAAATCGCTTCAAAGAATAATTTCAGAATTGTACCTATAATCGATCTTAATAGAATTATCAGTAAATCTAATCAAAAACTTAGATTTCGCAAAAAACAAGTGAAGAACTTAATAGATGCAAAAAAAGGTCAAATTGTTAAGAGGAAAATTTATATTTTAGAAAAAGAGGAGTAAGAATGGATTATAGTAAGGTTTTAGACAGTATAGAACAACAATTAGAAGGAGAAGCTCATTTAGATCAATTAGCTAAAAAAAAACAAGATCCTTTCAAAATTTTAATTTCAACCATTTTATCAGCACGTACTAAGGACTCAAATACTAGAATTGCAACTGAGAAATTATTTGCTAAATATAATACTCCAAAAAAAATGGCAGAAGCCGATATTGAAGACATTCAACAACTTATTAAATCATCTGGATTTTACAGGGTTAAAGCAGCTAGAATAAAGGAAGTATCAAAAATTCTAATTAAGGATTACAACGGTACTGTACCAGATAATTACGAGGGGTTGATGAGTTTGCCTGGTGTAGGTAGTAAAACAGCTAATTGTGTATTGGTGTACGCCTTTAAAGTTCCTGCTATTCCTGTAGATACTCATGTTCATCGCATAAGTAATAGATTAGGTTGGGTAAAAACTAAAAATGCTCTGCAGACAGAAAAAGCATTAAGAGATTCAATTCCGAAGGAACTTTGGTTAAAAATAAATAGATTATTTGTTAGATTCGGGCAACAGATTTGCTTACCTATTCGCCCAAAATGCGAGATTTGTCTAATTGAAAGGTTGTGTTCAAGAGATTTTTCAATGGAATTAGCAAATAAAAAGAAAAAAAAGAAAAAAAAATAAAGATATAAACTTAATTTTTGAAATAAAATTGCAGATTTAGTTCAATAAACAAGTTTAACCTTTCTTTTTCGAGCATATAAAAAATAACCAAATATAACTCCTACTAATAAACCAAATATATGCGCCCAATAATTAATACCGCCAGAAAATGAGTAAATTACAAAAAACATAAGATAGAGAAGAGCAAAAAGTAAGAGAGGTTTGTAATCAGTTGCAATCATGACGAACGCAACCCCTAATAATCCAAAAATAGCTCCCGAAGCTCCTAAGCTTATTACATTTAAAGGGAGTAGTAATAATGAAAAGATATTCCCAATAATTCCAGAAGTGAAATATATAATTAAATATTGAAATTTCTTGATTATCGCATTATTCTCTACTGTCGCACCAAAAAATAAGAGACCAATCATATTAGAAAAAAGATGTATTGGATCTGCATGAAAGAATATAGATGTAACTAATCTCCAAATCTCATAGTTTTCTATTATTCTTCTATTAATTTGAACGAAAGTAAGCAGAATATCCACTGGTGCTGCTAAATTAAATATGAAAAATGTAAGAACGTTAATTATAATTAGAGTTATCGTTATTCTTGCATCTTTTAAATTCTCAATATCTAGAACCATCATAAATATAGAAGCACATAGAAACAGATAATATTTATTATAAAAAAGTATAATAATTTGTTTTTATATTATTCTTTTAGCATAAGAAGTTGATAAAATTTGGACATAAACGATAGATTTAAAGAAAATTTGAAATTAAAGAAGAGGCGTTTATTAGATTCCTTAATAGTTAATGAAATCTTAAAAGATAAACGATTAATTAAAGCATTTATGGATGTACCCTTAGAAAAGTTTATTCCAGATAAATTCATAAATATTGTTAAGCTTTATGAAGATGTACCAAATTTATTCTATTATGATGAACAAAATCCTACTAGTTATAGAACAATTTCTGCCCCTCATATGATAACAATTATGCTTCAGGGACTATCGCTGACAGAAAATGATGATTTGCTAATTTTGGGGGCAAAGAGTGGATATATCGCTGCGTTAGCACATAAATTAGCCCCAAAAGGAGAAATTATAATTCTTGAAGCAAATTCAGAAATAGCAAAATTTACGTCTGAAAACTTGAAGCGATTAAAATTAGATGATAATATTTCAATTATAGTCAAAAATCCCCTTAATGGGATGCCAGAATTAAGCCCATGGCAAAAAATTTTAGTAACTGGAGCAATTGAACAATCTAAGATAAAGTCTCTACTATCTCAACTCGACGAAAACGGAGGTGTTTTGTTTGCTCCTATTGGCCAAGAATTTATACAAATGTACACTCAAATCCTAAGACAAGACAATCAATATTATGGAAAGAAAAAATTGCAGGTAAAGTTTTCTCCATTAATTACCAAAGTAGAATTGGATGAATTAGAATTAATAACCGATCTTGAGGATTACATTGTTCCAGATGGAGCTTCAAAAGCAAATGATACATTAAATCAATTTTCGAAAAATATCAAAATAAAATATACTTCAAATATACTTGAGTATATAAGATCTGAACCAGGCTTTAAAATAGAATCAATTGACGAGGAACAACAAAAATTAGTACTTACAAATCTGAATAGTATTGAATCTTTCATAAAGAATTTGAAGAAAGAAGAAGATATTGATAAATGTTTCAATTACGTTGAAAAAGTTGAAGTAATGTTGGAGGATCTTAAAAAATATAAGAAATTATTTCAAGTTAAGATAAAGCGAATGCAAAATATATTAAATCAAATAAGATCGTATAATATTGTAAGAAAAGAATTGGAGAAAAAGGATTTATCAGATACAGAGATTATAGACAAAAAAATTGAACTAATTAATAAACAAATTGAACAAATAAATATTTTCTTAGAAATTCTTAAAGATGATATACATCGGGTTAAATCTTTATATTAAATTAACTCTTTTTTTAAAAATTATCTTAATCTTCAAGAAATTTCAAAATTGTCCTCATAAAATTGGGCAAATTACTTGGTATACGTGAAGTTATCAAATACTTATCTAACACAATTGAGGAATCCTTAAATATACAACCAGCATTTATCATATCACCCTTTTTCGCAAAATAGTTTGTCGTCTTTCGGTTTTGTAGTATTTTAGCGGATAATAAAACCCAACCCGCATAAAAAATAGCACCTATTAATCTTCCATCTTCATTAATTTTAGCTACAAAATTTAATAGATCTTTATCTCTTCTTAAATGGTCAGGATTAATTGTTCCCCCTGGGATAGTTACCGAATTTATTAGTATTTACCATATTTTTTTATTGATTTTATAAAACTTCTTACATTTTTAAGCGGTATCTTTTGATATATAACTGTACTTGGACCTATGATAAAATGTCTATTTTCTTTTAAAACACTTATTAGTTCTTTAACATATATTTCGATTTCTTGTTGATCTCCAAATGGTAAGATATGACTTACATCACCAAATCCTATTATACCAAATTCAGGGAAATTTTCATTGATATATTGTGGATCTGCACCACCCTCCCAACCCTGCAATCCCTTAAAACCAGCATCTTGAAATGATGGAATTAATTCTGTAGGATCACCATCTGTATGAATAATTGGAATCAATTTTGCGTTGATAATTATAGAGAGTATTTCTTTATAAAAAGGTAAGAAATCTTGATTCCATCTCGTTTTTGAAATCATAAGGCGCCCTCTAAAAGCAACATCATCTAATAATACAATTATTTTTCCTCTGTCTCCAGTAGCAGCAATTAGCCCTTCTACATTTATTTTTGTTAATTCTGCATAAAATTTTATTAAGGATTCATAGAGTCTTGTTCTATTGTGGAAATGTCTAGCAAAAATTGGCATTCCCATACTTCTCCAGACTCTATCAAATATCCCATCTACCGTTAATACTGGAAATATGTAAGGTGCCAATTTTTCATAGTTATCAATTATTTTTATTATATATCGACTATTATCAATGAGTTTTAAATTACTCCATAAATCCTCCAGAATTTCAATAGTATGAATAAATCCTCCTTCATAATAGTTTGTTTTTTGTTTTATTGATTGTCCATCTTCTTTTATTTTAATTTCTTGTCCATCTTTATCTCGGACTTTAATGGATCTAAACGTATAACTTAAAGGAAAAGGAGCAAATATGGATTCAAATCCTAAAACGTAAGGTATATCAAAATAAGTTTTATTAAATAATTTACCATTATAATCTTTCATAACCTCATTATGATATTTGGAAATAAATCCCTCTCTTATGTATTGTACATGAGTAGGAATTCTATCTAACTTTTTACGTTCTATATCATTAAATACGGCGAGAAAACGCTCACGAGCATTCATAAATATTTTGCTTATAAATCTTCCTTATAAATTTATTCTAATTGAAATTAATTAAATTTAATTCTTAATTTAATAATATTAAATAAAAATCGTGTTAGTCATAATGGAAGAGGAAGAAGATAAATTAAGTCTGGAAGAAAAAGAAATTTTTTACGAAGTACTATTTAAAAGGATTATGGAAATAATGAAAAAACCCGAAATTGAACAAGATCCATTTGGTGAAATGATAAACAGACTCTCTGTATTATCTGGAATCTTTAGTTTTAGAGCGATGACTTCGTTAATTCCTGAATTAGTCGCAGCCGCTATAAGATATGGAATGATGATAGAGCAAGCATATGAAGAAGAACAGTTAGATTTAGAAGAAGATATTCAAGGTTTTGAGGAAGAAGGTGGAAAAACGAAGCGTATATCCAAAATTCAAGATGATGTTGATAAGTTAAATATTTATTTATAAAAATTTCTCATATATTTTTATTGTAACACAAGAAAAAAAAAAGAAAAAATAAAACAACTTTTAGATATTGAAAAAAAAATTAATCATACTTGCTTTTAAATCCTTTTAATTTCACCATTACTTCATCATATAGAGATCCAACTATAATTTTTTCTCCAAGAGATTTTAGTTCTTTAGCGTATGCTAAAATTTGATGAAGCACCGGTCCTGGTGGCAAAGCATCTCTCCTTCTTTCTAGCATATTTCCGAAAATTTCGCATGTTGGAGCTCGATCAAGTGCTTTAAATAAGTCAATAAATAAATCATGTATTTTTCCTGCTTGAGAGTCCGCTACATGAGCTTTTGGAGTTTCAGTTCCAATTGGAGGCGCCTCTGAGGAACTTGATGATTCTCCAGCACCCCGTCCTTCAACTATAACAACAGGTTCTGATCGAGGATAATCACCCATACCAGAGCAATTGTAATTAATATTCACTGCAGCTCCGCCTTGTATTTCAGCAATTTTTACATGTAATTCTGAAAGATCTCCAACTTGCACTATTTCATGGGTAGATCCACCTGGAGGAGTAAATTCCGTTAAATTAAAACCAGTAGGAATAATATCTTTTACGAGAACGTTTTCTAATTCTACATCTCCCTTATTTTGGACTCTTACTCCAATGCTAAATTCTCCTTCAGCAAAACCTGGTTTAATACTTTTAAGGGTTTTAAGTTTACGCTTAACATATCTTACTTTTATTTCTGGTTCTTCATCTGGTTCGCTCATATAAAAATCTCCCTGTACGGGACTGTTCATCTCAATCTTAACAGGAGTCATATATTTAGTTTCAGTAGGTGGTCTAGGATTCCTTGCGAGTAATGGATATGAAATAACCAATTTTTTATTTGGGAGAAATTCATTAGAAAGATTAAATAATTCAATATAGATTTGATGCTTTTTGGCAAAATCTTGATCACTCGGATCAATTAAAATTTTCTGGACAAATTCTTCTCTTGAACTAATATTAATTTCTCCTAACTCGATTTTGACATCTTTAACTAAAGGGGGAATAAAGTCAGGGGGAATTTCATCTGACAAGATAAATTTCTCTATATTTGAGGATCCGTTGTTTAGAATTATATTAATTATTGACATATCAGTATTTGCATATGCATCGACTTCTGGAGGATTTATGGTTTTTTCAATAGTAGCACTTAATACTGTATAAATAGTTGATTCTTTTACAATTTCACCGATTACTCTAGGTATTACTACGAATAATGGTGTGAATCCAATCTCCGAACTTAACTCTGGTACATCTTTGGCTTCCACTTGAAAATCAAAATCCCATGATTCGTCAGGATTAAGAACTCTGTCAGGTGTTTGAGAAACTACAGTTTCCACTCCAGTAGTTATTGTTTGAGATACTTTGACATCTTCAAGCTTGACTTGAAATCCAGATTCATTTATGAACTCCACATTACAATCCCACATACCAGGTTGAGAGCCTTCATCCCTATCAATTCCACTCATCGAATCTGTAAGCCCTCTAACTTCAGGATTCATCATAGTTAATTTATAGTTATTAATTAAATAATTAACTTTCAATACTCCAAGTTCTTGAGTAGTTAATTCTTTTATATTTACTGTAAAAAAAATTTCAAGCTCAGATTTACTTTGGGCATCTAAAGATGTTAATTCCCAAGCTAGGATTCGTTTCCCATCTTCTTCTTTTAAATTTGCATCACCATGACTAGGATTTGTCATTTCAATTTCTTGAATAAATGAAGGCATATCCCTCGTTACTTTTATATCAAAAATTGGCAAACTCAAGGGATTTGTTAGAGTGAGTTTTAAACTACATTTATTATCTTTTTTATATAAAAATGTATTGTTTATTTTACCTGAATCTGCTATATTGGTATCAAATATTTCCTCAACTTTTAATGATGAATATTTTAGCTCTCGTATCTCATATTCTTGAGTAAATTCCTGTGTAGGATTTAATGTTCCGACTGTAAGTTCTTTTGACTCAATAGAAGTATTTACGTTTTCTTTAACATTACATATTAAATTCCATAATCTACTTCTTTGTGTTGGATTCTTTATTATAAGGGTTCCGTTACCTGAAATTTCTTTGATGCTTTGCGCTCCATCCAGTACAATATATTCGCGATCTGTTATGTCTATAATAACTAGGTTTTCTGACATCAATAATCTCTTCTCATATTTATATTATTTAGCTTTATACATAATTTTCTAGATAATTTGTTATCAAAATTTACTAAATAATAAAATTATGTTAATTTAAAGTTATTTACATCAAAAGATATTTTATATATGTATTTTAAATCTTAATCAGTCTTTATGAATAACATTAACAATTAAAATAGTAAGAAATATTGTGGGTAACGACAAATTTTGGGAAGTTGTCAAGAAATTTAATATTTTAATGGAATCTGCAATTGAGGGCCCTAGTTGCTTGGAAGTTTGCAATGGTGATTGTTGTTCGATTAGAATTAATGTTCCAAAAGTATTAGCTAAAGAGTATATTAAGAGAGGCTTTGCTGATAAAAAGGATTTTATTAGATGTGATGTATTCAGTTTCAAATTAAGATTTGATGAAAATAAAGGAAAATGTTTTTTATTTGATAAAAAGATTAAAGGATGCTCAGTTCATAACTCGGGAATTAAGCCTCCTCAATGCTGGATTTATCCTACGAACTTTTCTAACCCAGAACAAAAAGAAATCAGTTGTAAAAAGGCAAGTGGATGGAAAATAATAAATACTGAAAAAGCTAAAGAAGCAGAGGAGTTACTACAATATTATATTTTTTTATGCAAACTTGAAGCTAAGAAGGAAGCTAAAGCAATTATTACTAGATTAAGCAATAATTCATGTGAAACCAATTTAAGAAGTTTATTAAAACAAACACCTCCAAGTCGATTGGCGGGTGTAATGGATACTTGGGATTGTATTTCGGTTTTGTACGCCCAGGGAATATCTTTACAACTAAAAAAAGTATGTCAAAAATTAAACAAAAAATGTGAGTATATTTTAAATAATAATTTCTTAGAATGTCCATCAATATGCGAATCAATATCAAATATATTGATTGATTTTTTACAGCAAATTCTAAGTAATTATATAAAAAATAACCTTGATTCTGAAGGAGAATATCCTTTTATCAAACTTTTTGAATTCAACAAAAATGATGAAAAAATAATTCAATAATTTTAAGATATTATTGTCGCCATTCACATTACTACTTTCTTGAATTCTAATTCTTGATGTTTTCTACGTAATACACCATATTAAATAATATTTAGATAAATATTGAAATATCATATAAGTAATACATTTAAACATAAAATTTGGGTGTCTTCATGTCATTAGGAGATAAAGATTTAGATGAATTAGCTAAACATGTCTTTTCTGAGAAATATAACTTTTTTAACGGTCCTATAGAATATAAAGGGAAATCTGGAAAGGTATGGACTTTTGATGCCATTGTAAAAAACAAACTCAATACATTTGGAATATTCATTCGGGACTGGAAAAGAGAAATTTCAGTAACACAATTACGACAATTGCATAAAGCATGTATTGATACAAATATCGAAGGGGGAATTATGATTTGTAATGTTATTACTGATTTTTCTAGGGAGTATAGTTCCCAATTTGGTATTCAGCTCCTGTCTAGAGGACATCTAATTTCAACATTGAGAAGAAGACGATTCCAAAACGACTTCTAAAAACCAAAATAATAACCTAAATTGGTTGCATTCGATTTTACTTAATTTTAAGTTATTTTTGTGACAAATTATATAGAATTTTTAAAATGATCTAATTCTATATATCAAAGATTTATAAGTTAGCGAGATAAAATAATAATATATTAATATATTGATGAAATTCAAGCGATTTTATTTTGATTTTTATATATCAATTTAATGAAGAAGCAGAAGATTTTAAGGAAATCGAAAACAAAGAAAATGTTCCTTTATTTGAATTATTAGATTCGAATAAAATTTTACTCTTTGTTGATAGTCATAATAGCAGAGTCTGGATTTGGGAAGGATCGAATACAACAGCAAGAATGAAATTTATTTCAGCACAAACAGCACCACACATAAGAGATGCTCATGATATAACTTACGCAATAACTTCTGTAGATGATGGTGAAGAAACTGCTGCCTTTAAAGTGTTAGTTGGACTTTTATAGGTTATCAATTTATTTTCGATTAATATTAGAATATTTATATTAATCAAAAGTATCAATTCTAAAAATTTAATTCAATTTTTTTATTGAACAGACATAGATGTAATTATGGAATTATTTAAAGAAATAAAAAGTATTAGATATCGGAAAGGAAGACCGCATGGTAAGATTTCTTCAAAAGGAAATTATGGGGAGATGTTAGAAAAAGCAAAAAAGATCGCAAATGAATTATTGCGAGAAAAGGGAGTGATTGGGATAACTC
>JBHLRA010000028.1:10392-17795 GCA_048883045.1 Candidatus Thorarchaeota archaeon
GATAACTCACCAGTTCCAATAGAAAAATTTACAGACAGTTTTAATATAAAACATTTATCATATGAACCAATATATAAGTTTTCAAATATTATTACAAGAGATGGAAAGAACTATATTTCCTTTAACAGAGAAAAATTTATAGGAGAGAAAAAAGCAAAATTCCCCGATATATTAGAGTGGAGCAAACCTTTGCTTAATAAGTTAAAATTAAAAGAGGAATAACTGTTAAAGTTGAATCAGCAAAAAGATAAAACTGAAGAAGAATATGTTTTTGAGTTTTATGATGAGGATTATGCTGAATCATTAGAAGAAGTATTACCAGAATTCATAGCAGAATATAATGATATTAATTTTAATGAAGATTTAAATGAGGAACAACTTGAAATCATTAATAACATCAGTGGTCCAATGCTAGTTATAGCTGGAGCAGGAAGTGGTAAAACAAGAACAATAACATATTCGGTAGCAAAGCTTTTATTATCAGGAGTAAGACCAAATGAAATAATGCTTGTGACATTTACTAATAAGGCAGCAAATGAAATGGTTAAACGTGTAGAAACTCTTTTAGGAAAGCGACCTAAAGGAATCTGGGGAGGAACTTTTCATTCTATAGCAAATCGGTTTATTCGAAGATATGCTAAAATACTGGGTTTAAAAACAAATTATATTATAATGGATGAAACTGATTCACGAGCTTTGATGAAACTCTCAATAGAGAAAGCAAATGTGCAAGAACTAGAAGAAAGATTTCCCACCTCTAAAATTGCAAAGAGTATATTATCATTTTCTATTAATTGTAATAAATCAATAAAAGATATAATTCTTTGGAAATATCCTCAATTTGATAGTGAAAATGTTATTAAGAAATTAGAAACAGTTTTTAAGATTTATCGAGAGAAAAAAGCTCAAGATAATTTAGTTGATTTCGATGATTTATTAATTTATTGGAATCAGTTATTAGATGAAAGAGCTGTTGCTCAATTAATTGCAAAAAATATAAAATACGTTCTTGTTGATGAATACCAAGATACTAACTATATTCAAGATGAAATTATAAATAAAATAGTAAAGCAAAATCCTAATCAAAACGTTATAGCAGTAGGGGATGATGCTCAAAGTATATATGCATTTAGAGGTGCAAATTTTCAAAATATCCTCAATTTTGAAAAAAGGTATAAGAATTGCAGGAGATTTACAATAACTTATAATTATCGGAGTGTACCTGAGATATTAAACTTAGCGAATAACTCAATAAAACATAATGAAAAACAATTTAAAAAATCCATGCAGACAACACGTAACAAAGGTTTATTACCGTACCAAGTAAATTTAGGGGACGATATTGACCAAGCACGGTTTATTGCGAACCAAATTTTAAAATTACGCTCAGATGGATTTGATTTAGAAGAGATGGCAATATTGGTAAGAGCAGGATCTCATACTCTAAGAATTGAACTTGAATTAAAAGCAAAAAATATACCTTATGAAGTTCGAGCAGGAGTGGCTTTTTTTGAAAGGGCTCATATCAAAGATATACTAGCCCATTTAAGAATAATTGAGAATCCTTATGACGAGGTATCATGGTCTAGAATATTTTCAATTATTCAAGGGATTGGAACTTCCTCTGGTTCGAAAATATTTGAAGCTATATCTAATATAGAACACCCAATTGATGCCTTGATTAATAAAATGTTTTATGCTGAAAAATTAAAAGGTTCTCGAATATCTAAGGAGGGAATAAAAAACCTAATTTCTTATGTAAAAAATCTTATTGACTTTTCTCCTGAGGATAATCCATCAGAAGTAATTATGGATTTAATAAAAGTTTTAGAAGATCATTTAAAATCAAAATTCGACAATTGGCAAGATCGTATAGAGGACTTAAAGCAATTAAGCGTTTATGCTCAAAGTTTTCCTACAATCCGAAAATTCTTAGAAAATTTAAGTCTAAACCTATCTAATTTAGAGTCTAAAACTGTTCATGCAGGTGAACAAACAGAGGAAGAGAATCCATTGATATTATCTACAGTTCATAGAGCTAAAGGGCTTGAGTGGCGAGTAGTATTTATTCCTATGTTATGTGAAGATTTATTCCCCTCAAGCAGAAGTATAGGAGATCAAGATGCATTCGAAGAAGAACGTAGAGTATTTTACGTAGCAATAACAAGAGCAAAGGATCAATTATATCTTATTTCTCCTTCGATTAAAAATACGTATCGTGGGCCTCAAATGGCAAGAATCTCCCAATTTATTTCTGAATTGAACCCTAAGGTCTATAAGAAGTCTTCAGTTAAATTCAAAGCTCAGAGAAGGAAAAGTAAGATTAATAAAAATGATTTGTTCAAATCAGCAATAGATCTGTTATAGACCACTAAACTTGTTAGGTCCCAGAATTTTATTAAAAACGACAAATAATATGTTCAAAAGACTTAATAACAAATGTAAGGTTGGATTAATACAATTTTTTATTTATTTATTTGGATAAAATATTAATATTAATTCAGAAGAGAAAGGACTGAAGATAATAATGATAATTAGAATAAATCCAACAGAAAGCGTTATTGAAATATTTCATGAGAATTATGTACATCTTCATGGGTTTGTGAAATTAGAAGCTGAAGATAAAACTGAAATGAAAGATTATACAATAATAATCCAAATTCTAAAAGAATTTACTATTCAAGATTATATATTGACTCGGCAAAAGTTAAAGAATGTTAAAATGACAGAATATATTACCAAAGAACTTGAAACTGAATTACAATATGTGATTCAAGGACGTCCGATAATTCTCACAGAGAGAGACAAAAAGTCTAAAAAGGAACATAATTTCACTACAAATATTTTCTTTCTTATTGAAGATATTATGGAAAAGGGAGTATTAAAACCCCATTCAATGAAAATCTCTGAAATTCAAGATGATAAAGCGGACTATTTAGAGACCATATTTACTCCAGATGGTGTGTATATGGGTTCATTGGCATCCGAAACCAATGTAAATGTCTATTTCCCCTATAAATATCTTATGTATCATTTTTTCATTGCTGGAGCAACAGGTACAGGGAAATCGAATTTAAACCAAGTTTTTCTTGATGGTCTACTGCAGCATAATGCACATGTTATTTTAAATGGAAAAGGAACAAAGATCTCGATGTTAGCAATTGATATGCATGACGAATATGCCTTAGGATGTATAAAATATGGAGTCAATGATATTTGTAAAGCTGCAGATTATAATAAAAAGCTTATTGGAAGTTGGTTTTATCTTTATCCTAATAAAGGTGTGCCTCCGGCTCCAATAAAAAGTATGGCTCAACCTTGTATTATAAATTATCAAGAAATAAAACCTGTTGATTTATATGCTACAGGAACTTTTAATGATTTACAAGTAGGAGCGGTTCATTCTGCATATAATGAGAATCATGAAGATTATATTGAGAATCTTTTAACAGAAGGATATTCTCCCTTACGTGGAGGTCATAGTGATGCAACTATGGCAGCCGTAAGAAGAAGACTTAATTGGTTAGAATATTCTGAGATGTTTCGATCTAACGCAAGTAGCAAATTACCAGAGATTGTGAAAAAATTAGAAAAAGGTGGTATTATTATATTTAATGTGTCCATGATCTCAGATTTAGAGCAGTTTTTATTCAATAGCGTGTTAGCCAGAACTCTTTTTGATATTAGAAAAGCTTTAAAATCCTCTACGGATATTAACACTTTAAAAACAAAACTTAAACAAACTTTACCTGAAAATTTCTATAAAAACTATGAAAACTCAATTGATAAATTATATATTAAAAGCGGAAAGGATGTTAAAGATCCAACTGATTTACCAATAATTATATTTACAATTGAAGAAGCACCTAGTATATTGAGACCAGAAATGATGAGATTTAGTAATGTGTTCAAAGATATTTCTCGTCAAGGAAGAAAGTTTAATTTAGCTCTTGAAGTTATATCCCAACAATATTCCCCTATAGATGACACAATATTATCGAATATGAATACTGTAATTAATTTACCATTGAGATCCGACAAAGAAAAACTAGTAGCTGCACGGAGTATTGGTGGTGGAGTTCAACAAAGTGATCTTGAATCTCTTACAGGCACAGTTGGAATTGCATTAATCTCAGGAATTTGGCTCACTAACTTTCAAAAACTTAAAATTCCTTTGTATGATGATTATTTTGAATCTACTTCAAAATCCTTTTATAAAGATTTTTCTAAAAGAATGAAAGAAATGAAAATAAGTCCTCCTCCAACAGGACTTCCTTGATTTTGATTAATTATAGTGGGTGATTTTAATTTCATTTGATTTTGAATTAATATCATTGGAAGAGTCGATGAATAATCGGCCTGCAGGATCTTTTGAGCCTGACATTGAACAATTTAAGGAATTTATAAAGTCTAGTAAGATCACATGGACAGAAGAAGAAAAAAAAGAGTTAGAAGATCCCGATCCCACTAGTAGTGCTGAAGAAAAACTCAGAAATACTGGGGCTCACTTTAGCGAAATGCCTTATATTAAAATTGAAGAGAGTTTAATTGATTTTGTAGATAAGGCGTTTAAAATTATTGGATTTGACGAGAGTTCAAACACATTATCTGGGACTTATGCTATATTAGGATCATTTAAATTTGGAGAAGGTCAGATTTCTCTCACAGATGGAAAGTATAATATTGAAAAAATTATGTATAAACCAATCTCTACTTACATTGAAGATAACGAACATAAATTAATCATTTACCAAACGGTTATTGAAAATTTCGTAAAAGCAATTAAAAAAATCTTCTATAATGGAGATTTGAAAAATTTTATTGATGAGTTAGAAGAATGGTATGAAACTACTTTTAGTAATAAAATAAAGAGTGCTATAGACAACCATGCATTTTATTACCCTTCTATAACGCATGTAGTTGATAGAATAAGAACCGCTGATGAGATTTTGAAATCACTTATAAGAATTAAAGAGGAAAGTAATTGGGGGAAAGTTGAAAATGTTGTATTCTTAGGTGATGGAATTCAAATGTTCCGACATCATATATTTCCACCACAAGCCTTTACTAAATTCTTTTTTAAATTTGTTGAATCCTATAATATAAATTATTATACTATTTCCAAAACTTGCAGATTAAGGGATGCTCAAGGTAATTTTATTTTACCAATTTGGTCAGAAATTATGAAGGAAAAAAATTTCTTGGTAGAAATGCCAGACCTTTCAGCGTATACCAAAAGTAAGGCATATATCGCCAGAATACAAAAAAATAGCGCAGCTTTAAGATTCGACATACCAGATTTCTTAGATACAAAAGATGCAAAATATATATTACAGAATATAATGCCTTATTCCCCCAGAGGTTATCCTTTATGTTTAAAAGGAGCTCACGAAGCAAGTACATTATTAGTTTCTGAATATAACAAATTAGAAAGTAAGTTCATGGAACTAAAATTTGACGAGAAAACTAAAAATTATACTGAATCATGGAGGCATAAAGTATTAGGAGAATAAAAAGGTGAAATAATGGTAAAATTAATTCATATGGCAGATACTCATCTTGGTTATAGAGCAAGAAGAGGAACAATAAATAAGTGGGCAAAAGAAAATTATTCAAAACCTTATGAACAGGAAATTTATGATTGTTTTTTATTTGTTATTAATCAGATATCTGATGTAAAAGACGTTGATTTTCTTATTCATTGTGGTGACATTTTTCATCATCCATCAAAATACAGCTCATATCCCCCTCCTGAGCCGGCAAGAAGAATATTAATACAAGGGTTAAAATCTTTTTTTGAGAAAACAAAAAATCAAGTTCCTTTTATTTATATAGAAGGAAATCATGGCATTTATAGAGGATATGAGTATACACCCTTAGAATCACATCTTAATAAAGATCAATATCCAAACCTATTTTATTTTAAAGAAAGGGATCTAATTGAGGCAATAAAATCAAATAATTCATTATTCCTCGAATTTCCTAACAAAAAAATAAGATTCTATTTATTTCCGTATTTTGAATTTAAAAGTTTTGAATCCTACAAATCTGCTTATGATAATTGGATTAATAAGCAACAACCAATAGATAATGATTATATTAATATTGCAATAGCTCATGGCTCTATAAGTGATGATACTTTACATACTAAACTAAATTCTGATGATCTTGGTTTTGATTATGTTGCTTTAGGTCATGAACATGGATTTAGAAAAGTATCAAGAAACCATTATTATTCTGGAGGCTTATTGCCACTAAATTTTAAGGAGAGATACGAAAATCAAGGTTACCTCATTGTTGATATTAATCAAAATACAAAAGAATTAACAGTAGAACGTATCTCAACGGATCAATTATTAAAAAGACCATTCGAAATTATTTCCATTGATGCTAAAGCAAGATATTCTATCGTGGATTTAGAGAATCGAATTTTAAATGAATTAAATAAATATACTGGGGAGGAAGGTTTCAACCATCAAACCGCTGCTAGAATAAAAATAAATCTTGTAGGTGAGATGACATTTGAAAAGAATTGGCAAATTAATGAAATGATATCAAAGATTAGAAGAGAAATATTTTCCCAAACTGATAAATATAATATATTACAATTTCTATGGAAAATCTCGAATATTTCTGAGTCTCTTGAAGATGATATAAGTACTGGATTGATTTTAGATTATATTCTTGAAAAGCCAGATGATGAATTTAAAGCTTTTGTACAAGAAAAACTAAGTGATGATAAAACGGAATATGATCTTGACAAATTAACAGAATTTGGAATGAATGCTATAAAAAATGCCTTAAAAATAATGGAGAAAGAAAAGGAGGTTTAATACACTTATGATAATCACTAAGATTAATTTTAAAAACTTCATGGGTTATAAACAACTAAATTTACCAAAAGGAGCTGAAGATTTACCTAAAGGATTGATTCTTATAAGTGGGAGAAACTCATATGGAAAATCGACAATTTTAGAGGGAATTCTTTTTGCTTTTTTTGGACCCAGAATTTTTAGAGGGAGAAATGCAGAATCATTTATCACTTATGGAGCCAAAAAATCCGAGATTTACGTGTATTTCACCTTGGATACAAAAAAGTACTATATTCATAGAAAATGGGGAAGAACAGGAAGCATTAGTACAAAATTATTTGAATTACCAGATAATAGATCTGTTTATCAAGAAGTTAAACGATTTGATGTTGAAAGATTTTTTGAAATTTCTTCAGAACAAGCAATGAGTACCGTCTTTGTACGTCAAGGTGAAGTAGAAGATTTGGCTAATAAAAGAGGAGCAGAATTACGGGAGATGCTAATTGATATATTTCGCTTAAATATCATTGATGATGCTCTTTCTTTCCTAGATAATGAATCCAAAGGAAAAAAATTTGAAAAAGAAAAAAT
>JBHLRA010000028.1:17895-20834 GCA_048883045.1 Candidatus Thorarchaeota archaeon
ACTCTATCTCTAATATTTTAAATAATTTTGATATAGAAATAAAATCTCTTCAAGATAAATTAGATAAAATCAAAAAAATTGTAACAATCTATCAAGGCCTTAAAGAAGATTTCCAGAATTATAAAAAATATGAGACAGAATCTAAAAAAATTGAAAAAAATTTGAAAAATTTCCTGTCCAAAAATGGAGCTAAATTTAAGGATACTAGTATTGAAGGAATCAAAAAATTATCGATTGAAAAGGAAAAATGCTCTGCAGAGCTAAGAGCTTTACAAAATGATTTAAAGGAGAAAAAAAGCAAGTTACAAACTAATCAAGAAAGATTAAGTCATTTACATGATGAGATTCAAAAAATGAAAGATTTGGAAAAAAAAATCGGAGAATACGAAATTGATTTAGATCATATCAATAAAGCAAAAGAATTTGTTCGTCGATTTGTTACTGAATATATGGTTGTAAAGCGTTTAGTGAAAAACATTACCTTAACTACTGATAAATACATAAAAGATTTTACTTCTGGACAATATAGTGATTTACTACTGGATTTAAGTGGAACAAGAAAAACAGGATTATCTCTTAAAATTAGAGATAATTATAATGGAGAATATGAATCAACAGAAGTTCTTTCAGGAGGAGATCGGACTGCTTTGGGTATAGCGCTACGTCTCGCAATCTCTGAATTGATGGGTACAATACGTCCAACAAAAGATTCACCAAGGAAAAATCCAAAAGTAAACTTTCTTCTACTAGATGAACCATTAGCAGCTTTGGATGAGACGCGAAGAGAAAGAATCCTAAAGCATTTATTAAAATCTAAATCTTTTTCTCAAATTTTCCTTATTACTCATACTACCATTCCCCAAGAGATAACTACTTCTCAAATAGTTGTTGATAAAGACTTAAGTACTGGAATTAGTCGAGCGAGATATGAAAAACCTAAATTAATTATATAGAAAAGAAAATTCTCTTGAAGAATTAGAAAATAAAAAAAAAGTTTTTTTTGGAAAGTGAATTTATAAATCTCTTGCCTTTACGGTCTTTCTATTGTTAGCTTTTGCTCGTCTTACAGCATGATCAAGCATTTCCATTATAAGCTTATTTAATGTGTCCCCATCAAGAACACCACTACTAGTATTGCACCCTTTCCCCTTAATATATTCTCTTACTTTAGATTTAACATACAAAGGTTCTGTAGCCTTTTTCGCCATTTTTATCTTCCTCTTTTAGAATTTTTTTTAAAATTAATTTAAACTCGGATTAAAAATTGAAACAAATTATTTTTTGTTAATTATTATTTTCCTTATTGTATTATTAAATATTTGTATTTTTACCAAAAAAATCATAATTTCCTTTATAGTCCAAGAAAATTGACTAAAATCCAACTAATTTTAATTATAATGAGATTTATTAATTAGATAATATCTCTTTAAATAATAACGGCTTAATATACTATAATCTTTTCTTCATCCACAAACAAGGATTTATTAAACAGTTATCATAAATTTGTTTTATTTTTGAAAATTTAAGATATCTATAGCTAATTAGAATAAATTTTATGGATATAATAGTAAAAAAAAGAAAAAATAGTGTTATTTAGACTCAGCGAATTGTAGTTTTTTTCACTGCTTATTTTGGAGGAGCAAGTACAATTTCAATGCTTGAAACGTTGTTGTTTTGCCCATTCTCTCCTTCAAGCTGTTCTGTAGAAAGTTTGATGTCCTTGTATTCTGTACCTTTTAAGAATCTGTTTCTCAAAATCTCACAGACGTCTACAGCGTGGGAAATTGCTCTACCTCGAGCTTTAACTGTACATTCCTCACCTTTATTAAGGATCATCATTGTAGCCATCACATAATTCATTGTAGGACGACGGCCGACAAATACAGCGTTTTCTTCTTTTGCCATTTTATTTACCTCATCTGTTTTTTATTTTTAATTGTATTTCCTTCTTGTATAGAGTTTTTTTGCGTTTGCGTATTACGTATTAAAGTTTTAACGTTTGCTTAATATAAAATTACGTAATAACATTTTTTTGAAATTTAAGAGATTTTTTAAATTTTATTGTCATATTAATAAAAATTTTGTATTTTCATTCAGAATCTTCATGTAAATTTAAAAAAAAAAGGGGATTTATGTAATGTAAATCATATACCTTTTAATTTAACGCCTAAAAAGAAGAGAAACCAAGTTAGAAAAAAGAGTATCAATGCTATAATAAACCATCCATCGTATGTACCAATATTTAAGGTAGGTAATAGACTGGTCCAAAACAATGCCTCTAGGTCAAGTAGGATAAAAATTCCAAAAGCCATCAAGAGAAATGTAAATATTACAATAAATTTAGAAGGGGGAGTCCAACCCATTTATTTTCACCAACTGTTTTCTTTGTTAGATTTATATTTTAAATTAATAGTAAGTAATTATTTGGATTAGTATTTTATAAAACTATATATAATTTTCTATAAGATGATCAAGTAATGATATTAGAGGGAATGAAGGATTCATGTTTTAGTAAAATCAAATTCAATTCTTCTCACTTGCTCGTTGTTTTCATCTATATCTTTAAGGATTAGATTCTCTTTTTCTTTATTTTTACCTTTAGTATTATCGTCTTTCCTTACTATATCCCAAATAATGCTTATAATTAATAATGCCGAAACAATAACTAAAAGTGGAATTAATAAACCTGAGTCAGTAAGGAATATTTTAACCCATCCAATATAGGGAATTCTTCCTGCAACAACTCCAAGAATTCTATTCTCTGGGACAGGAGCAGAATCAATAGTAGGATTAGCATCTCCTTTCGTTTGAAAAAACCATGCTCCGTCATACCATTTATCAACAACACGATGAACAATTGGATCATTAGGTGGATTTATCCATCCCGGCAAATTACGAGCATCAAAAACAATAATATCACCCTCTTTCCCAATTATCGA
>JBHLRA010000029.1:0-5851 GCA_048883045.1 Candidatus Thorarchaeota archaeon
CAAAATTGGGCTGGCTTCTTATCTGTATCCATCAGAGAATTTGAAAACCGCATTATACAATATTTATTGCAGTGTTCTAAACTGAATGTATGTCCTAATTCATGAACAGCTTCTTTTAATATCCTTAATTCGAAAAGATCATCATTTTCAGGCTTATTATAAAATTGTTCTCTGAGTCTTGTAACTGAAATTAAACTAACAACCGGATCTCCTGAGAATCGTTTTGTTGGTTTTATAGCAATACCAAATACAAAATTTAAAGGTTCTGAGTAGATATCTTTATCAATTACTCCCAATATTCGAAAACTTTTATGATGTTTAGTAAGTCTTATAATCCTATTTAAAATTTTGTCAGCATCATATTGTCTTCTTTCTGAATTATATTCTGATTTTTCTAGTTGAATTCCATCCTGATTTATCTTAATATCCATATTAAGACTATTGAGGGTATCATTAAGATTATCTTTTAATCTCTCCAAAATCAATTGTTCTAGATCTCCAATTTTTATCAATTCGATAATTTTCATCATTTCTAAATTGTGAAATTTCAGCTATAATGTCTAAAACAAATTGAAAAAATATTTTAATTTTTATTGTTTGTATTATATAAACATTAGAATTTATATCAAGCTATATATTAAAATAAATAATTTCCTAGTATTAATAAAAATCTTTAATAAAAAAAGCCAGTTTCTCAAAGGGAGGGTAGTCTAGCTTGGTATGATACTGTAGGGACTTTCTCTACAGCATTAATCTTGGTTTGGGACCAAGGGGTCGGGGGTTCAAATCCCCCCTCTCCCATTTTTCATATTTATGCTATTAAGTTTTTATAACATTAGAAAATTAGAATTATGAGTGAGAAAAGGAATATCAATAATCTTACATTAGATCTTAATCCATTATTAGAAAAACTTCGAGAGAATCCTGTAGCGAGTAATAGTGAAAATCATTATTTTGAAAGTTTTGATAAGACTAAAATTTTTTATCGTGTATGGAGCCCGCAAAGGACGATTAAGAAAATAGTTGTTGTTGCACATGGAATGGGCGGACATGGGGAGTTTTTTGTTTTGTTAGCAGATAAATTAGTTGAACATGAAATTATGGTTATTGCTCCTGATTATAGAAATCATGGACATTCAGAGGGTAAAAAAGGAGATCTAAAAAAATTTCGACATCTCTTAAAAGATATGCAGTGTTTCATTAATTTTATAAGGGATAAGCATAAAAATACTCCCATTTATTTATGTGGCGAGAGCATGGGAGGAACTGTCTGTATAAATTTTGCTAAGGAATTCTCAGAAACCTTTTTAAATCTTTCAGGATTAATGTTGTTTTCGCCAGGGGTTAAAGTGAAATTCTCTAAGAAGTCTTTATTAGAATTGATTTTAATGTCTTTCCCTTTATCAATTCTTAGAATATTTAGTCCTTCTCTGCGAATAATTCCAGCTAAAGGTAGAGAAGAACAGGGAATAAAGAATCCTATTCATCAACAATATGATCAAGAGGATCCACTTCATTTGGAGAAAATTTCAGCGAGATATCTTTTTCAATTACTTAAATACATGAGAAGGACAAAAAAAATTGCTCAACACATTACAATTCCAGCAATTATTTTTCAAGGTGCTCAAGATAGGGGAATTTCTCTTGAAGGTGTTCAAGAATTTTTCGAAGGAATATCATCCAAAGATAAAAATCTTGAAGTTATAGAAGGGGGATATCATGAATTAATAACAGATCCAGATTTCCAAAATAAATGGAGTGTTTTAATTAATTGGTTAAACCAGCATTAATTTATTAATTAATAATCCCAATTCATATTTATGACTCAAGAAGACATTTTTGTAAGAGATAAAGCATCAACTAAAAAATGTATAATTTTTGGACTACCAACTTTGGGTACGTCTATTGTCATGGGATTCGCAGATTTTGCTTTATTTACTCTCTATAATTTAGGTTATAACATTACTCCCCTTCTCGTTGGTATTGCTTTAGGATTAGGAAAATTTACAATTGCTGCCTCTCAATTTTTCTTTGGGTGGATTAGTGATGCTAAATATACAAAATGGGGAAGAAGGAAACCCTTTCTTATAATTATGAGCCCCGTTTTAGGTTTATCTTTTATATTTCTATTATTACCTGGTTTATTTTTAGATTTAACGGATCTCAGCATTATATTCATTTGGTTATTAGTTTGGTATCAAATTTTTAACATATGCTATGGTGTGACTTCCCCATATGGAGCTTGGATGGCAGAACAATTTAAATTTAACGACAGACCTAGGGCTTCTCAATACCAACAATTATTTAATTTCGTTGGATATGCATTAACTACTGCTTTTTCTATGATTGTCTTAACAGATTTTGTTGATAATTTGGAAGTAAATCCAGGTTTTATCCCTGCAGACTTTTTATATAGTGTATTAATATTTGGGATTATTCCGATAGTTCTATTTTATTTAACTAGTTTTTTAATATCAATAGAACCACATTTTAAGATTGATTCAAAAATAATACAGAATCTAAAAAGCATTCTAAAAAATAGGAATTTTTTGTTAGCAACAGTTATGCAAGGTATCTCTAGTATTGCTACAATAATGATAGTAGAGATTATGCTAATATTTATTATAGAAGTCTTGCAGTTTAATGATCTTGATTATTATATAGCTGCTGGCATAATGATTTTTGGTATTCTAATTTTTCTCTATATTTGGAAAAGGATAATAGAGAAATTAGGAAAGAAAAAGAGTCTTTTATATATATTTTTATCTGCAATAATTATTCTTTCATTAACTCTGATTGGTTTAATTCCAATGGAGTCGCACTTTATTTTTGGTTTGCTTTTTATACTTGGATTAGCAGGATGCCTAGGCGGTTGGGCGTTATTTCCAGCAATTATTTATGCTGATATTGCTGAAGATGATGAAAAAAAAACAGGAGAATTAAAAGCAGGTATATATACAGGTTTTCCAAGTATAACATTAAATATATTTCAAGCCTTTGGTATATTTATCATGGGGATGATCTTAGAATTACCTAGCGTAGGTGGTCTATCTTACTCTATTGGTTTAATATTATGGGGTCCACTTTGCTCATTGATATTTATTATTACTTATCTGTTTACGAGAAAGTTCATTCAACTTGATTT
Source organism: Candidatus Thorarchaeota archaeon (assembly GCA_048883045.1). Lineage (GTDB taxonomy): Archaea > Asgardarchaeota > Lokiarchaeia > Sigyniarchaeales > SOKP01 > Loki-b32. The sequence continues at coordinate 3,146 of JBHLRA010000029.1, forward strand.
TGAATGGGAAAGATCTGACTAAAATAAGATTAAAGCCAAAATTCTTTTCATTCTTAAAAAATTTTGAAAAAATTTATCACTTAATAATTTTCTTTTATTGAAATGTCTTTATCAATAAGATCATCAAACTCTAAAGAATTTTCATGATTAAAATAAGTCTCAGGAATTGATTCTTGAATTGAAGTAAATATATTTAATATAATTGCTGGATTCTCAGATGTTAATATATAATATCTTAAAATTTTACTTAATTTAGAGATTTTAATATCATCTTTGAAAAGTTGGAGAGATTGTAGAACATCCTCATTGAAATCTGAATTTTTTTGTATCCAAGCTATGATTCTTTTTTTTTTTATGGGATTATTTGGTTTAATTTTTAAAATTAATTTCATTAAATATGCTCCAATACCAATTCTAATATTTAATTTAGTTATTCGGCTATGTATTTAAACAAGGATAATTTTTGAGAGTAAATTAAAAATTATATTATGAAGATTTTCTCCTAAATAATAAAACAATACCAGCAGCAATCAGCCAAAAACCAGATGAAAAGTTGAAAATAAATTTCACGACTGCAATCCAAGAATGAATTACAGCCCAAATATCAGGGAAACCTAACGGATCAGTTAACATTGCAAAAATAAATAAATTTTCAACAGCATCACAACAGAAATAAAATAATCCCAAGAAAGCTCCAATATAACCTATTTTTCTCCATCTTGAAGTATCCTCAAATTTTTGAGCAAGTATAAAACCAAGGCTGAAATATATAATAGCAAATCCTAGCATAAATCCATAGTCAATAATAAGCCAAATGAAATAATAATTTAATTGTTCTGCATTCATGGTGCTAAAATGAGATTTAATTACAGCACCACTAAATGAGAGCTGACTTTCAAAGAAACTTACAGGATAGTGAGATAATTCATAGAAAATTATCATTAAAGGAATGATTATTATAAAAAGAACAATACCAAAAATCAATAAAGTACGAATTAATTTCTTCGATGGCCAATTATTGAATTTTGTAGAAAACATTTTTACCATTTAATATTGGATTGACTATTTTGTAAAAAAAGATAATTTAATTTAAAAGCTTTTTTAATTCTTTAGTAATCTTTTCGGTTTTCTTATCTTTAATCCAATATCTAATTTTTGGAGATTTAAGGAAATCTTGAATTTTTTCATTTAATTCATTCAATTTTTCGCGATCTTCCTTAGACAACTGAGGGATTGATTCTTCAATTTTTTCCTTTACTTTTTTAACTTCCTCTTCAATAATTGGAATTTCTATTTGTTTTTTACCTCGAATTAATGCTTTTTTCAGAATTTGTTTTATACTACTTATCCAGCCTTGCACCCAGGGATAATTCCCAGGTTTTATAGGATCCAGAATCTCAACCTGCTTTCGATCAACAATAATTAAATCATCAGGACAAGAATTTTCACAAGCTCCACAGTAAAAGCACTCATCTTCATTACAAGCAATTTTTCCATATTTTTTCACATCTTCAGCACTTTCAGGAATAAAAAAGGACTCGGTTGGGCAGATATTAACACAGGCTTTACAGCCCTGTGGATCACATTTATGTAGCATGCTTTTTTTTATGATTACTTCTCCTTTTATCGGAGAATTAATTGAAAAACATTTAACAGGACACTCTTTTTGAATTTTAAAATAGTCTTTAATATTATTTCTATCCCTAACATTTAAGCATAGTTTGCATATCTTATTTTTGGAATCTTCAATACATTTTTCCATATCTATTTTAAAAAATTTTCCAATAGAAGGGTATTCTTCGAGATTGATTTGATTTTCAGGGGTAATATTTTCATGAAATGCGTCATTTGGGCATACTATTGCACACAACATACAATAACAACACTTATCATGGTCTACTAAAATTTTTGGATTATTTTCATCTAATATTCCCTGTGCTATGTCTGGAATCGGACCAAGTTCAATAGCATCTACAGGACAAATTATTTTGCATAATGAACATCCTATGCATCGTTTTATATCATATGTAAGTTTCTTATCTACATTTTGAAACTTCCATTTAAATACTAATTGTTCCGGTGTAATCTCTAGACTTTTTTCGATAGACTCTTTTTCTTCATCAATTGATGCATTATTAGCTGATGTAATCTTTTATACCCTCATTGTTCATTCTATATCGTTTTACAATTTTAATGCATTTTTTATTTATTAATTATGTAAAGGGTGAAAGATAAAAGCTCATATTCTAAGTTCATGTAAGTTTGAACTATAAAAAAATTTTCGATAATGTTTCTCAAATATTTCTGATATTTATGATTTTATAATATAAATCGGGAGTTAATGTATTGTTTTTCTAAAAGTCAACTTATAGATATTAATATTTCTGTAATAGGTTTATACGTTCGATTATTATAAAATTGCATATTAGAATTATCTAAAACAGAAGTTATATAAGAGGGATTAAGTACACCGTAGGTGATATAAGATTAAAAACAATTTTTATTGCTGAGGATGATAGCGATCTTCAAAGACTATATGAACTTTTATTAGAAATGGCTGGTTTTTAAGTTTTAAGCATTGCTAATACTGATGAGGAAGCAAAAAAATGTTTAGTTCTTTCTCTGAAAAACCCGATATTATAATCTTAGATTATAGGATGTCTATTAAAAACGGTTTGGATGCTTTAAAAGAAATTCTACAAATTA
>JBHLRA010000029.1:5951-20307 GCA_048883045.1 Candidatus Thorarchaeota archaeon
AAAAGAATATGATATGTATATGCCCATACAATTTCATAAGACTGTTCTTTTAAAATGATTTTAAGGGGAGTCTTATTCATTACAATATCTGTTCCTGGAGCAAAATGCATTCCACCTATAAATCCTCCTCGAAACATACCCATCTCTACAAGTCCAAGACTTAATCCCGCTCGATGCCGTCCATACACTTTTCTTACATCACTTTTAACACGTTTAAATATAGTAGGGATTTGTTTTTTTAAGTCTTGTAGATTCATAATTCACCTCAAAATCCAAATAAATAAAAAGAATTATAGAAAAATTTTATTAAATGTCAAAAAACCAATTATCTTCATCTTCTCGCAAGACATCCATTAAATTGGATAAATCTCTGAGTAGATGCCTTATGGAAACTTTATGTTGATCCCTTCTAATTGGTCCCATTCCTGAAAAAAACATATCATCAAGCAATTTATCAATATTAATTCTATTGAAATACTTTATGGGATTATAAAAAAGTGTATAAAAAATCTCCTTCTCTAAATTAGGTTGTTCTTTTGTCTTAAGAGCATCTTCATATTGGTTTTTAATTATATTTTTCAGTTCTATGATAAAACATTCTTTATTTTGTAATAATGCATTTCTTTTTTGTTCTAAATTACTAATCTCTTGTTCTATTTCTTTAATATACTTCCCTAAAAATTTCAATTTCTTGTCAGGACTTCTAATTTTTTGATAATCTACTTGATATTCTGTAGCTTTTAGTTCTTTCTGACTTCGGTTATTATCAATTTTAGCTATATTATAATTTATATTAAAATAATCAGGAGTAATATCAATTCTTAAGGATAAATTACTATTAATGCGATATTTAATATTCCTTGGATCAGTACCGTAGCTTTCAATTATTCCATAATCAGTGAGCATTTTAAGTTGACTATGAATCGCTTGTCGTGATATCTTTTTTCCAAATGAAGCTGCCAATTCTGAAGCTCCTAATGGAACTTTTGCTAACTTTGATAAAATTATTCTTCTTGTAGGATTTCCTAATATTTCAAGGAGGTTATCAATACTAAGAAAAACATCCCCATTTTCTTGTTTCTCTAATTCCAATACAATCACTCCTTATTTAATTATATTTTTTAGAAATTAATTATCGATATAATTCTTCTGAGGGTTCTTGAGAATATTTTTCATGAGATACTTTTGCTTTATCAGCTGATTTTAATACCTTTTCTATTGATTGGTCAAATTCAGATTTTGAGATTTTAACTACTTTAACAGAATCTGCGTTTTGAGTATTTATGTTATGATCCGCGACTGCTTTTCGAATTGTTAACAGGGTAGCTTCTTCACAAATTGCTTGAATATCTGCTCCCGTATAGCCTTCGAGATTTTTAGCCATACTATTAATATCCAGATCATCTGATAAAGGTTTATTTTTAAGATGAATTTTAAATATTTCCTTACGTGCATCCTGATCTGGCATAGGAATATCGATATGCCTGCCAAATCTACCTGAACGTAATAATGCTGGATCTAGCATGTCTGGTCTATTAGTTGCGGCAAGTAAAATTACATCTTTTAATCCTTCTAATCCATCCATTTCTGTTAATAATTGTGAAACTACTTGTTCTGTTACTTGAGAACTAGCAAATCTACCTCTCATTCCAGCGATAGCATCTATTTCATCGAAAAATATTATACAGGGAGCAGCTGCCCTTGCTTTCCGAAATGTTTCCCTTACTGCTTTTTCACTTTCACCAACCCATTTTGAAAGAAATTCTGGTCCTTTTACTGAAATAAAATTAACTTCACTTTCATGAGCGAGAGCTTTTGCTAAAAGAGTTTTTCCAGTTCCTGGAGGTCCAAAAAGTAATATTCCATTTGGAGGTTTTGAATGCAAATGTCTATACAATTCTGGATACTTTAATGGCCATTCAATAACTTCCTTCAGCTGTTGTATTGCTTCTTCTAAGCCTCCAATATCCTCCCATGACTCAGTAGGTTGACTAATTAATACTTCTCTTAAAGCTGAGGGTTCAATACTATTTAGCGCGGTTTCAAAATTTTTCATTTTAATTTGAAGATCGTTTAAAACTTCAGGAGGAATAGGTTTATCTAAATCAATTTTTGGCAGAAGTTCCCTTATAGCAAGCATAGCAGCCTCTTTTGCTAAAGCTTCCACATCCGCACCAACAAATCCATGGGTTTTTTCAGCCATGAGACGGAGATCAACATCATTATACAAAGGCATCCCACGAGTATGGATTAGAAGGATTTCATATCTACCATCTGTATCTGGAACACCGATCTCAATTTCTCGATCAAATCTACCTGGACGTCTAAGTGCAGGATCTATATCATTGACTCTATTTGTTGCTCCAATAACAATAATTTCACCTCTGCCTTCTAAACCATCTAATAATGAGAGTAATTGAGCAACAACTCGTCTTTCAACTTCACCTGAGACTTCGCCCCTTTTAGGTGCAATCGAATCCAATTCATCAATAAAGATTATCGAGGGTGCCATCTCTTTAGCTTCTTCAAAAACTTTCCGAAGATTTTCTTCACTCTGACCATAGAATTTACTCATAATTTCAGGTCCACTAATAGTTATAAAATGCGCCTCAGTTTCATATGCTACAGCTCTTGCTAACAGCGTCTTACCTGTTCCGGGAGGACCATGCAATAAAACTCCTTTAGGAGGATCAATACCAATTCGTTTAAATAATTCGGGATGCCTAATTGGTAATTCAATCATTTCCCTGATCTTCTGGATCTCTTCTTCTAGACCTCCAATATCTTCATAAGTAACCCTCCTTGCCTCTAATTCCTCAAGTTCTTTATGAGTTTTTTCTGAGATAGTAATTTTTGTATCTAAATGGATTCTTACAGCAGCTGCTTTAGGGTAATAATCTATTACTATAAAATCAATCCTTCTTCCCATTGCATTGAAGCTAAGAATATCACCTTTAGTTATAACACGATTTTCTAACATTCTAACCAATTGATCAGATCTCCTTAAAATAACCGACTCTTCTAAGCCTGCAAAGGTAATTCTATCTGCTAGACTAGCATCTATCTTTCGAATTTCTACCATATCATCTAATGAAGCCCCTATATTCCTTCTTAATGAAGAATCCATTCTGATTATATTTGTACCCTTATCTTCTAATTTTCCTGGAAATAATAAAGCAGCTGTTTTTTTACCTGCCACACTATGGGAGATTTCAATAACATCGCCGGTTCTTAGGTTAAGATGATCAATTAAATCAGGATCTATTCTTATCCTTCCTCTCCCCGCATCTCCTTTATAAGCATCTTTTATTCTTACTTTTATTCCTTCTCCCTTAAATTCCCTAGTTATCCCACTCATTCCATATCACTATTTTTTATTTATATTTAAATTATTGAATTATTTTTTTTCATTTAATACTAATTAACTTTCTGATTTCTTTACAGAAATAATTGCTAATCCGTTCTTTACTTCAATATCATAGTTTTTTGATGATATTGCGAAAGGAAGATAAATATTTTTTATATATTTACGAGTTTCAGTCTCAGCACTAAAGTCTAATTTATTTCCTCCTTCACTAAAGTCTAGTATAACATCCTCTTTGCTTACTCCAGGAATTTCTAAAATAATCTCAGTATAATCTTTAGTATCATTTATTTCTGTATTTGGTTCGATTATAATCAGATCCTTATGAAGTTCATTTGCTTCTAAAGAAAGTTTACTAGCATCAATTTCATCAATATTATTCGATTCAAGGAGCTTTTTTAGATGAGGATGTTGAGACATATCAATACCTTCTAAATACTCTTGAATTTTGTTTTCATCAATATTTCCTTCAATTCGGATCTCAGGTTTTTCCATTCCTGTTTCAAAATGATAGGATATCTTAAAGCCCTTTACTTTTTTATTTTCAGGTCTTAAAAAAGAATTTCTTTCCGATTCTGGAATAAATAAAAAGTCTATATCAAATCGATCTGAATCTAATTTAAAATATTCTTTAATTTTATCAATAATGTCATCAAATTCATCTCTTATCATTAATCACCTAGACTTTTAGAAACGTCAATTCATAATTGACAATTAATTCTTACAAATATAATATACCATATTACCTATAAAAACTTATCGATTTCGAAAAATAAAGAAGAAACGCATAAGATACAAGTTTATTTAGAGCCTATAATATTGATTTAATAATTTATTAATCAATTTTCCATCTAAATTAAAAAGTTTAAAAAACAATTCATCTAAGATGATATTTATGTTATTTAAGTCATAATTTTCTAAGGATCTAATGAGTCTCTGTTCTAATTTGATTTTTTTGTAATATATAAAATATTTTGAAGCCTGAATATTTTCAATAAAGATTCTATTTTCATAGTTATTCTTATTATTATTGATCCAAATTAAGTAAGAAGATAATATTTTTATTAATTCTATAATTGCTTTTTTTTCTTTTTTGAAATTATTTATGTTAGGTATCGGTAATCCCTGTTCAAGCTTTGTTTTACTTCTTTTTATGGAAATGTTTTTTGCATGAAAAAGAAAAGTCACTATTTTAGAGTTTAGATAAGCAAGAATAAATAGGTAATCAATTTCTTTATCGGGATATTTTTTCCAAAGAAAATATGTATCTGAAGTAGCATAGTAAGGAGTATTTGTATACCCGAATTTGTTTTCTTTTGATATAAATTTAAAGAAGATCTTGTCTGCGCAATCATATAACTGTTCAAGGTCTGTTAATTTTCCTTTATTTTTTCCTTCAAATTGGCGAATATAAGAACCTCTTCTAGGAAAATAAAAATTTTCTGGGTTTTCTTTGGCGTTAATTAAAATATCTTTTAAATTTTTTTCAAATTGTCTAATATATTTTGAAAGAATAGGATATTTAATTTTTAGCTGTTGATTACGTTCAAGATTAGGTTTTGAATTAAATTCATTTTTATTAAAATAAATCACATAGCCTTCATAACCATCTTTATCGTACCCATATGTTTTAATTGATTTGCTTTTATATATTTTTTTTAATCTTGATTTTTCAGCTTTAGAGAGTTTTAAAAATTCTCCATTTATTCGAATATAGAATTCATTGTTCTTAATTTTTAAATTTTTACCCTCATTTAATATGAAAATAGAATCTTTTATAAGAATTAACCCATTTCGTATTAAGAAGTAATCTTTTAGTAATGAAATTTTGCCATTTATCAAACAATAACTTTCAATTTTGTCTACTAAATATTTTACCTCATTAGGGTATATGAGATTCCAACTTTCATCTTTTTTTAAATCGTTATTAGTTATTGCTGATGTGAATCTCTTTATGTTATTTAAAATCTTTCCAGAGCTTAAATTTCTGAAAAGTTCTTCAATTGATGATTTAGAATTTTGACTATATTCATTTTCTTCAAAAATTTGAATTACTTCAATATTTTTATTTTTCATTGAAATTTTCTCTTGCTCTTCCTTTTTTTGTAATACAAAAATGCAGTTTTGTTGTCCTTTAGCACTTTCGAATAATTTTAGATGTGATAAATCTATATACTGAAGTAAAAAGCATTCTCCTAACACATGCGGTTTTAATAATTTAATACCTGTGTTCTTAGATTTTGTAATCCAATAATTAGTTGTGATAAACGTGATGAATCCACCAGGATTTAATTTCTCTATTCCTAAATGAATGAAAAAGTAAAATAAATCCATATTACCAGCAAAATATTTCTGACAAATAGGAAACATCTTAACATATTCCTGAAAAGTTTTAGCGTTATAATTCTGTCCTAAATAAGGAGGATTTCCAATAATTATATCAAATTTTTCATTTGGATTTGAGCCTAAAAAATTTTCAAATTTAAAGTTTATATTAGGATAAGAATTTAAAAGAGTATCTTTCAAATTATCATCCATCTCATAGGCAGTTATATCAGAAAATTTATATCTTAGGAGATATTTTAAAAAAATTCCTTCTCCTACTGAAGGTTCCAAGATTTTTAAATTAGAATGTTCTTTTTTATGTTTTGTGATGAATTTATTAAGGTTTTTAACCATGAATTCAGCAATATAACTTGGAGTAAAAATCTGTCCAATTCCATTATCTCTTTTAGAATGAATGTTTTTTATTACCATCTAATCTTAATATTGGATTTAGAATCTATATAGTTGATGGTTAGTAATATCAAAATTAATTATGAGATAGGGATTTATAATATAGATATAAGATTATCAAAAGTATAAAAAATAGTCGAAAAAATTAAGAAAAAAAAGCTTATACTTGATTAACCATGATGATGCTCATGATATTCCATTTTGATATTAACTGGTTTTAAATTTCCAATTGCCCAGCCGGTTACTTCATTAAGAGATGGGTGAATAACCATCGAATGATAAATAGGCATAAATGATCCTGCTTCTGGACAGGCTCTTTCTAGTCTTGGGATATCTATCTCATTTTTAACGTCAGGTAAGCTACATGAAAAACCAGCATTCATTAAATACACAAATGGTTGTACTAAAAGAGCGGCATGTGGACCGATTACATGTACTCCTAAGATTTTGTATGATTTATCAACAATAAGTTTAACAAAACCATCATCATCTTGATTACTTTCAATCCCCATAGCAAACCCTTTGGCTACTGTTGAATAATTCTTAATTGCAACAAAAATTTCGTATCCTTTCTTAATAGCTTCTTCTTGTGTCATTCCAACATGTCCTATTTGTGGGTAAGTAAAGATTGCCCATGGAACCGCAGAATAATCAACTGATCTTTTTTGATCTTCTGGACCAAATATATTATTAGTACAAATTTCTGCTTCATAATTAGCTTTATGTCTAAATTGATAAAGTCCATTTGCATCTCCTACACACCAAATATTTTTTACATTAGTTTCTAAATATTGATTTGTTTTAATCCAACCTCTTTTATCAGTTTCAACTCCTGTATTCTCTACTTTTAAAATATCTGCATTCGAACGCCTCCCTGCAGCGATAAATATTTCTTCAGCTATTATCTCCTTTTCATTACCAGTTTTCACGTTTTTAACTAGTACTGCTTTTTGTTTTTTCTTATTATATACTTTAATTGCCTTCTCATTCAATAAAACGTTCATATTTTTTCTGAAATTTTTTTCTAAGAGCTGACTTATTTCAGGTTCTTCTGTTACAACTAATCTTGGAAGCATCTCTACAATAGTAACATCAGTCCCCATTGTCGAGAAAATATGAGCAAATTCAGCTGCTATTACTCCACCACCAATTATTATTAGACTTTTCCATGGCTTTTTTGGAAATCTATCACCAAAAAAGTTTTCATTTGTTATATAATCTAAATCTTCAATTCCCTGAATTGGTGGTATAAAAGATCTTGCTCCTGAGGCGATCACAAATCTTTCTCCTTTAAAATGTCCTAGTTCTTTGCCATTCTTCTTATCGCTCACTTTCATTTCATACTCTCCTATAAACTCTCCAATACCTTTATAAACAGTCAAATTTGGTACTGTTGATAAACCATTATCCATGATTTTACTTTCGTTGATTTGAGACCACATTCTTTCTGCTATTAAATCCCAATCAATGGTTTCTATGTTGAATGTAATTCCAACTTTTTTAGCATGTTGAGATTCCCGAATTAAATCCGCAGGATGAACCAAAACTTTTGAAGGAATACAACCACGAGTTAAACATGTACCTCCAATTTTAGTATCTTCGACGAGAGCACAATTCAAACCTAATTGAAGTCCGGTATTCAATACATTTAATCCTACTCCACTGCCAATAACAACTAAGTCATAAATTTCCATAATTTCAATTTCATTTATATTGCTTTTAAAGTTTTTATTAATAATTTAAAGGATAGCAGTGAAGATGCAAGAAGAAATATGTTATGGGAAAGATACTTCCGTTCAACTTTAAGAATTTGTAGGGATTAAAACTACAAAATTGCTACCTTTTTTATAGTCACCTTTAACTCTATCCTCAACCCAAATATCACCATGATACGTATCTATAATTTTTTTTACAAGAGATAAACCAAGACCCATTCCTTTACTTTTATTTAATTTTCGTATTCCTCTTTCAAAAATACTTTTTTTACGATAATCAGAAATACCCACTCCATTATCTTTAAATTCCATTTTAAGATAATTTTTATCTTCTTTCTCCTCTTTACTTATATCAATAATGATTTCAATTTTGGATTTATTATTGTGTCTGACAGCATTAATCAAAAGATTTTCAAATATATCTAATAATAGATCATTTGCGTATACATAATTTCTTTTGTTAGAGGTATTAATTTGAATATTAATATTCCTTGTTTGAAAACTGGATTGTAGAAATTCAATAGCATTGTTCAATACTCGATTTGCATCTATTTTTTCTAAATTAATTTCAGATTCGTCGAGTTCGGTTATTTTTCTTACATTTATTATTAATTTTTTTGCTCTATTAACTTGTTCATCTACTATTTCATATAATTCCTTTATTGTATTAAGTTTTTCAGGATTATTTAGATATAGAGAGCTAAGCTCGACTGATGAACTAATATTTTGGAGAATATTGTTAATATCGTGGGCAAATATATCTCTATAGAGATTTGCCTGATAATAAGCTTTTCGATATTTCTCCTCAGATTTTTTTATTTTTTCTTCAGCAGTTTTTTTCTCTGTAATATTTAGTGTTGATTCAACGACACCTATAATATTATTATCTTTATCCCTAACAGGATACCCCGCTACATACCAAATTCTTCCATCTGGAGTAGTCATTTCATTATTTGCTGGTTTATCAGTTTTTATTGCTTTTTGTATTGGACATCCTTCGCATGGTTCCTCTCGAGTATTCCATATTTGATAACACTTGCGTCCAATCAACTCTTCTAGTCTTAAATTAACAGAATCAGCAGCAGCTTTATTAGCATAAATTATTGTATTATCTGTAGTTTGATAGACGATGTGTTCTAGAAGACTTTCTAAAATAGCAGATTTTTCACTTTCAGACTCTTGCAGTTTACTAGTTCTTTCTTCTACCATATTCATTAATTCTTTATTTAGATCTTCTAATTTACGTTCTGTTTTGATACGTTTAAGTGCATTTCCTATTATATCTGAACTAATTTTTAAAAGGTTTAAATCATCTTCACTCCATTTTTTTAATAGTTTTACACTATCAAACCCAATAAAACCTGAAATTTGATCTCCTATTATGAGAGGAAGAAAGATTAAAGATTTAATGTTTTCTCTTAAGAATTCTTTCTTTTCTGATGATGCTTCCGGAGGGAGGTGTTCAACATCATCAATATTCAAAATCTCACCATTTTTAAGCTTGTTTATTGACCATGCGAACATGTCCATTGGTACATTTTGAAGTAGTTCTTTCTGAGGAGATACACCATCAGCAAACCATTCATGAGTGTTGCTCATTGTTTTACTATCTTCATTAAAGATAAATAAATAACTTCTACTTGACTGGCTTAAAAGTCCTATTTTTCTAAGAGATATGTTTATGGCATCATCAATATTTTTTGGATTAACAAATTGGGAAGATATAGTGGAAATTGTCATTTCAAATTCTACTTTCTTTTTGAAATTTTCTTCAGCTTCAATTAATTTTGTCTGTATTTCGAAAATAGCAACGAGTTTTCCTGAAGGTAATCTATAAATATATGTTTCTGTCCATCCATAAAATCTCTCATCTTGGTATAATGCAGTAGGAGTCCGTTCGGGTTCACCTGTCTTCCAGACTTTTTGCAATGATTTAATAAAGCCAAATTCAGCTATATTTGGAAATACATCAATAATATTTTTACCTATTATATCTTCTCTTGAAACACGACAATTAGCTAAACCTGCCTTATTCATGTCTCTTATAATGAAATTTTCGCCGTTATCAATAGTTTCATAAATTGCTACTCCACTACTTATATTTTCGAGCAGTTCCTTAAATATCTTATCAGTTTGATACAGTTCTGATTCAACCAATTTCAAACACTTTTAAAGATTAATATAGTGAAGTAAGATAACCTTTTTTTTAAAAATATACACAAATATTTGGAATATTTCTTCCAATTGAGTAATCAAAACAGATATATAGTCTACTAATTATATTTAAACTTATAGGTTAAAATGTCTATCTTTAGCTTTCTTCTAGAGTTTTTATAATTTTTATATCTGAACCCTTGAATATTATAATGAAAAATGAAAAAAATAAATGCTTTTTTTTATAAAATCGATGGTAAGATTTTCGCAAGGGGCACAGCCAATCCGCCTAGAAGACTTCCTATAGAGCTAAGTTTTTTGAGATAATCTTTTATATTTTTCGATACCTTTACTGCACGTGTCTTTCCCTCTATAATTGTTCCATCTTCAGAAAGTAAGAAAATTTGAACCGTTTGTTCACCAGTTTCTCTGGGTTCTAGGGTTAACCATGTCGTATCTCCATTTTCTAACATTGTTGATAAGACTCCAGCAATATCTCTGCTTTCAGATGATATTAACGGAATAGGAGTATTGGGAATCATAAAACTACCTCTCCCCTCAACCTCAATATCAAGTTTTAGTTTGTTTGGCTCAAATCCAGGAGCATTAATCTTAATTATGTACTTCTTAGCTTCAGGTGAATTATTGTATAAAAAACAAAATATATTCAATTCAGTATTGAGATAAACTACTTCTTGGGCTGAAGAATCCATATATATTGGATCTTTTGATATTCTTTCAATATTATCAGCTAATTCTAATTGTAATCTGTCTATAATATCGAAAAATCCTGGATTGAATCGTCTTACATAATTGAATAATTTATTGATATCATTCATGGAGAAATACCATCTTTCTTCCATGAATATGCCTTTTTCAACATCGAAAATATCTGAATCTACATTAATTACTTCTCTTAACTCTTGAATTACTTGATCTTTTGAGAGAACTTCTTGATATTTTAGATAATAAAGAAATAATAACTTTTCTATCGCGAAAGTAATTGGTAATTCATCTGGTTCCTCTGCTCTTATTTTTTGAACAAATTCAGGTGTCAATATTTTGTTTATCTCGGCTAAATATTCGTCCCATTTAAGGAATGTCACCGGATCTAAATGATTTGAAAGAATTTCAGCGAAAAAATTATCTAAAAATATTTGATGGGTAGTTGGTTTGTAGAAGTCCTGTAATCCATTTACATCATGGATATTAAGATTAAGACTTCGAATCAATATTGCCAAACCAAATCCAACTAATGCAAAACCAGCAGCAGCAAATCCTAAAATGTCTTCAATTCCTAAAAGCATAACTACAAATAATATCAAGGCTATGAAACAAATGAGCGAAATAATTTTTAATAAGTTAGTTACTCTTTTTACATTATTCGCTAATAAATCAAAACCATCAAGACTATCTATGGGTCGTCCCCGCTTTCTTTCAAAATTCAAACGCATTTTAAGTGAGGATTCCGTAGAATTTGCTCCTAGTAATAGCATTACTGAATTGAAAAAGTAGATTCCCAAAACCACATAAAAGATAATTGTCAATGTAATATCAAGTGGAGCTAATAGTGTCAGAATTGTTATAACTACTAGAACTATAGGAAGTGTGAAAAGCAATAATTTTCCAACTTTGGACATATAACTTATCATATTTCCTTGGAACTTTTCCTTTTTAAGAATTTTCGCTAGATCTTGTTCTAATCGTTTTTCCATTTTATTTTTCATCTAATAATTTGTTTAAAATTTCAAAATTAAGTAATTACAATAATAACGCTAGTAATATAAAATATTTTTGTATACTATTTATAGCCATAAGATACTATGAAATCATCTTTTTCGATTTTTTAGAACAAATATATATTCAAAATAGAATAGACTTATTTATTGAAGAAATAACAATAAATTGATATAAAATGGCAAGAAATGTAGGATCTGATGAAAAGAAAACGAAAGCGTCTGTTATAGATGAAGATAAGATTTTTAAGTCATTAGGTCATCAAGTAAGGAGAGATATTGTTAAAACATTAGGAGAAAATCCATTAACCTTTACACAAATTAAGCATAACTTAGATCCTATTGACAGTCCAACTCTTTCTTATCATCTTAAAAATCTGCAACCATTAATAATACAAAAAGGAAATAAATATGAACTTTCCCGAATTGGGGAAGCCGCATTTAATTTATTAAGTAAAACTGATGAGTCCGTTAGAATTTCTAGATACAAACGAAAATTTTTGTATGCATATTATGTAACTGTGATATGCTGGGTAAGCGCGTCGACTATTATTCCTTTTATCATAAGTGCAGATCTTGGTTTTTGGACGATTACTTATGTCAATATTTTCATTACTATTATTTCAACCATAAATTATGTAATACTTTGGACTTTAAGAAAGAAATATTAGTACTTATTATGTAAATTTAAGTAGTTTAGGAATCTATATTAAGAATCTCTCTGAATTGATAATTAGATTGAAATTTTAAAAGTTAAAAATTAGTAAATAATTCTTGACTAAAATTTTTTCCACTCTTGTATTAAAATTTCAAAAAAAATGTTGATCAATTAAAGAATATTTTTTATTGAATTCAAAATTTGGACTCCAGATTTTTTAAAATATTCTTTTTTGTCAATTAAGTAGTAATAAAAATATGAAAAAAACTAAATTGAGTATGAAATTATGAGTTTTACTAAAAATTCTATTGCAATTGATATAAAAGATCTTAAAAAACATTTTAAAGAAGTTAAAGCTGTAGATGGGGTATCTTTAAAAATAAAAAAAGGAGAATTATTTAGCATTCTTGGACCTAATGGTGCCGGAAAAACCACATTAGTTCGAATGTTGACTACTGTATTAACTCCTACTGCTGGTGATGCGTATGTTAATGGAAATAGCATTTTAAATGGAAAAAATGAAATTGTTAAGAAAATTGGCGTATGCCCACAGGATATAACAATTTATGAAGTTTTAAGAGCGGAGGAAAATGTTGAGTTTGTAGCAGCGATGCATGGTACTCCTCGTAAAGAAGCAAAAGAGAAAACCAGAAAACTCTTAAAAGATTTTGGGATAGCAGGAAGAAAAGATTGGTCTAAAAACTTCTCAGGGGGTATGCAACGTCGTTTAAATCTTGCAATGGCTTTAGTTTTCGAACCTGAAATTTTATTTCTTGATGAACCTACAGCGGGTCTTGATCCTCAAGCAAGACGTCTTGTGTGGGATTTTATTAGGGATCTAAAAGATCAGAATATAACAATTATTCTTATGACACATGATATGGTTGAGGCTGATTCTTTGAGCGATCATATTGCTATTATAGACCATGGTAAAATTATAGCTGAAGGAACTCCTACAGAACTAAAAGAAAAATACGGTAGTGATAATGTATTAGAAGTTTCTTTTGTTGAGCAGGATGATCTTGAATTGGTGAAAACTAACATAAAGAACTTACCATTTGTTGCTAATTTGAATGAAATAAATAAAAATGGAGTAAAAAAGCTTTTAATCGCTTTTCAAGGGGGCTTAAAAAACCTTGTTAATATTCTTCAACAAGGATTAATCGAAAATTTTAATGAGGTTGATAATATGAAGTTTAGACAAAACTCACTAGAAGATGTATTTCTAAATTTGACAGGAAGGAGGTTGAGAGATTAATATGATAATTATAGAAAATAAGGCCGTTCAAATAGCGATTAAGAATCTTAAAGATAAGCTGCGACACTGGCAATATCTATTTTTTTCACTTCTACTACCTATAATGTTTACCATTATGTTTTATTTTATGCTCGGTACAGAAGAAGACCCTACGGGAAGAAGCAATTTTGATTATGGTTTTCCAGGAATGATTGTTTATGCTATAGGTATAGGAACTATGAATGCTGCTATTATGTTTGCTAATGATAAAAGATCAGGGATGTTAAATCGCTTGGATACAATGCCAACTGGTAGGAAGAACATATTTTTAGGAGCATTGATTTCTGAATCACTTTTCTTAATGCTTCAAATCATAATAATGTTTATATTTGGTTACGTAATATTAGGCTTATATTTCGAAGGTCCCTTAGAATTGTTTTTTGGGTTCTTAATAGCTGTTTTATTTGGGATATCTGCGGTTGGTTTGGGGATTATGATTGCGAGTGTTTCGAAAAATGTCGAAATAGCTAATGCTTTTTCATTATTAATATTCATGATACTACTTTTTCTTTCAGGAAGTTTAATGCCATTTGAAAGTCCAATTGTATATTTTATGCCTCCTTTTTGGGCTAAACAAATATTTCTCCAACTGACTGTACTTGGACATGGGTTAAATGACAATTTATATAGTAGTTCATTAATAGGAGCAAGCGCAGATGCACTTCCGATTACTTTATTAGGTGGTATATTAATTGT
>JBHLRA010000030.1:0-12556 GCA_048883045.1 Candidatus Thorarchaeota archaeon
TAAAAAAATTAATAAACAAAATTTCAAATGCTATAAATGCAATTTTAAGACCTATAAAAATGATGGATCAATATAAAGCTCGAATGTTTTTAGTTGTAAGTGGGCTATTAAAATCAGAAGACATTGCAAAACTAACTAGCTTGAAGGAAAAATCCCACTATGATATTTTGAGGGAAAGGATTTTCTTTCAATATATTACAAACTGGTTCTATGAATTATACCAGACAGAAAAGAAAAAGAGATTAACTAAATAGCACAAATTGTATCCTATTTTCTAATTTCTTGAATTTGATCAAATATATTATCAAAGCGTTCTCTTATTGACCCATACAAACCTTCTTCTTCTGATACAACTGAATTAATTGCCGTTTTTAATCCATAATGACTTTCTGATATTAAGATCCGGATTGGTAATGTAAGGATATCATTAATTATCATCAGTAATTCTTGGAGGATGTTAATAATTTGAGGGACATGCTCACGAGTTCTATCGATAGCGGAAGTTTCTGAAGAAATTAAACCATTTTCGCGTTCTTGTTTTAGCTCTTCCCAAACATTTTCTTTTAATTCAGAAAAATCAATTCCTAAATTTTCTAAAGCCATCTGAGCACCCTCAAATATATAATTGATGGTGTCTTTACCAGTAAAGAGTTTAACATTTTCTACCATTTCTAAAGGTGCAATTTGATCAAGAAAGTTTACTAATAAAGCATTATAATCTCGTACGACATCAAGTGGGATAAACAATGAAGTCATTTCTTTTAGTTGTTTAAAGATATAACCAAAAACTTTTGCAATCCATTCATTCTTAAATGCTTTCTCTAATAATCCCCCATATTCATTTAGAAGATGAATTCCGAGATATCCTATTATCCGAATCATATCATCTTCATAATTTCTAAAATAGTCAAAGAAATGCTCGGGTTCCATATTCATCTTATCTCTAATAATATCTGAAACTCTATTTTTTATACCTTCTAATGGTTCATCCAGATACTCCTCCAGTTTATCAATTGAAATCACATCTTGAAGTTTATCTATAATATCTAGTTTTGTTTCTTGTACAATCTCTTCTTCCTCTAAACTTTCTTCAAAATAAAGACCCGTTAATTTCCTTTCTTTGTTCCTAGAATCCATTAATTTTGCCCAATCTTTATAATCATGAATTTTACAAATAAATTTAAGACTATCACCACCCCTCGCTATGCATTCTTGCTCTATGATTTGGATTCTATAATCGTTCCTTTTTATTCTTAAGATGAAATTAGCTACACTCTCTAACATACCACACAATCCACAAGCTAAACCTTCCGATCTCTCATCTTTTAAGTGAGTGAAATCAAAACTGTCTTCTTCATCATGGCCATATCCAGCACAGATTGGACAATTTTTTATAGTTAAGACATAATCACTATATTGTGATTCCTTCTTAGGAATTTCTTCGTAAGTATAGTCATCTAATTCTCTTCCAAAAACAACGACCCATAGAATTTCAAAATATTCCAAGACTTTTTTAGGATTTCCAGGCATAAATTTAAATATACCTGAATGCCGTTCACATGATTCATAAGCTGATCTTTTTCCAATTTCTCGGAGAACTATAAGGCTATCGTCTTCATTATTCGTAATTTGATTAACCTCTTTAAGAATTTCTCTATAGAGAAGCGTATAAAATAAGGCATTAGTCGAACGTCCAAAAACTTTAGTAATTTTTTTCATTAACCATTGGAATGCTCCCAAATTTATCCCTCACTTCTGATTTTATATTTAAATATTTGAATACAAGATTTATTCCCATAAGCTTTGGATTCATAAATTTTATACGGTTTTAAAGTAATTATAGACTGTTCATACGATTCCCTATTTATAAGGGATATGAATTCAGAAATAAACCCTAGTAATATTTCACAGCCAGCTATTTCGATATCACTATAATGATACTTACATAATGCACATTTATAATCTTGAACTCTAATTTCTTTTTCAAATTCATTGATTTCTAACGACACTACACTATTCAAAACTTTTTGATATATAGTTGATATAACATCCTTAACGTTATTGATAGTAACTATATTTGTAGGCTTCCAATAGTTAATGTAAGTTTTTGCAATATTTTGTCCCATTCTTCTTAAATTATCCTTTGAATCGCTTATGCCATTTTTTTCCATTACTCGTATTAGTATATAGACGGCATTTCTCATTTGATTCATTGTTGCATCTGTTTTTATCAACTCTTTCCTTGAAAAATTCATTTTTCTTTTTTCCAATCTCATATTTAATTAAATATTGAAAAAATTTCATCAAATAAAAAATTTTTATGTCTTCACATAGATTATTTGTATGAAATCTAAATTATAATTAGGAGGAAATATACAATTAATAATCTCCTTGTTAAAAGCTAATTGCAAATAGAAATGAAAATTAAAAAGAGGAATTATATTTTTTCATTAGAAAATTATTTAATTACATTTTACTTACAACTTCTCTTAGAACTTGTTCTCCCGCAGCACCTACCATTATACCGTTTCGAACAAGTATCTGACCTTGAACCTCGATTGGATGATTTAAAAGTTCACCATTATTGAAGAAAAGAAGAGTGGGTATAGCAGTAATACCAAATTTTTCGCCTAGTGGTCTATTTTTATCTAGATCTTCCTTTAATAACTCAATTAAACCTTCCTCTTTTAATTTTTCTAATAATGGACTTAAAAATCGACAGGGACCACACCATGTTGTATAAACATCTACGATAACCTTACCCTGCTTCATAGTTTCCGTAATTTCAAGGCCGAATTCTTTTAATTCTTCAATATTTATCATTTCATCTCAATTTTTAAATTATTTACTTTATAGTTAGTTTTTAATATTATTGTGGAAATAAATATTTGATTCTTTTTATTAATTTCAATTACAATTTAAAAAAAAATTATTAAGACTATTAAAAGAAGTTTTATTCAAGGATTTCAAAATATAAAGTGTATTTAGAAAAGAATTAATTTTAAAATCGACAATAAGTTATACTAGATAATATTAAGATAAACTGATTATTTCAAATGGCAACTATAGATTTTAATTTTAGAAACCAAATTCTGGGTAATGATATTGGTAATACCTTAGCATATTGTTATCAATGTGCGACTTGTAGCGGTGCATGTCCTGTAGCACAGGTTACTGAAGGTAGATATAACCCAAGACGCTTAATTTTAGATGCTTTATTAGGACTTAAAGAGAAAATTTTTGGTCCAGATAATACGTTTAATATTTGGGGTTGTACCCAATGTGACACATGTGATGAGGTTTGTCCTCAGAAAGTCGAACTTACAGAAATTTTTACGATTCTAAAAAACATGAGTGTCGAGAGGGGTGAAGCTCCAGCTCACTATACCGGTCAAGCATCAACAGTATTGGAACATGGTAAAGCTATCCCTATGCAACCTGCTATAGAAAGAAGACGCACACAATTAGGTTTACCAACGATTATGACTCCTGATATAAAAGAAGTAAAAAAGTTGTTAGAAGCAACAAAATTGAATGAAAAACTCCCAAAAACTGAATAATTATTTCTTTTTACTGTACTGTAATTTAATTTTTTAAATTTAGTTAGAATTTTATAGATTTATTCTATAATTGAATTATAACGAAAATTTATATGCTAGATTTATAAAAAATTTCGATGGTGGAACATATTGCGAAGACCTATAATTGGTGGTAATTGGAAAATGAATCGAGGTACTCCCGATGAATCAAAAGAAATGTTAGAACATTTAATTCCTTTGGTAGAAGGAATTAAAAATGTTGATATAGTAATTGCAGCACCTTTTACGGCACTTACCGAAGTTTATAAAACTTTGAAAGGTACTAATATTAAGTTAGGGGCACAAAACATGTATTTTGAAGATCATGGAGCATATACAGGAGAGATATCACCTAAATTTTTGAAACAAATAGGTGTTGAGTATATTATTCTTGGCCATAGTGAAAGAAGGGATATTTTTAAGGAATCAGATGCGTTGATTAATAAAAAGCTTAAAAAAGCATTATCTATTAACTTAAATCCCATAGTATGTATAGGAGAACATCTGGAAGAAAGAGAAGCAGGAAAAACAAAGGATTTTATTGAATATCAAATTAACGAAACATTTAAAGACCTCACAAGTATGGAAATACGGAAAATTATAATAGCTTATGAACCAATTTGGGCAATAGGAACGGGAAAGACAGCAACTCCAGAACAAGCAGAAGAAATACATATTTTCATACGAGAAATATTTAAAAGAAAATTTGATTTTGAAACCGCAAACTTAATAAGAATACAATATGGTGGATCTATTAAGCCTAGTAATGCAAAAGACTTGTTTAATAAAGAGAATATCGATGGAGGTTTAGTTGGGGGCGCTTCACTTCAGGCAGATTCTTTAAGTCAGATAATCAGGGCTGCTGATAAATCAACTAGATAGAATTTTATTAAATGCAGAAGTGAGCTTTGCAGGGAATTCGCCAAAATAACTTTGGGGATCTGCAAAGAGTAAATAAAAATACGGTTCAAATAATACATTCTCTACTGTTGGTCCTACATCTGATTTTATAATACATACTTGAATGGACTCTTCAGAAAAAAAAGATTGTCTATAAATCCACTCCAAAGGAGGTATTTCAGGTATATATCCAATATGTCTTAAAATATGATAAACATTTTCTAATGAATATTTTTTTCCAAAGCTAACAATTGGTGAAAGGTCAAATGAGGTAATACAAATTCCCCATAACCCATACTTTTTCATTTCGCTTAAAAAATCATTTGCAAGGTGTTTAATTTCATTTTGATGCTTCGATATTATTTTTCGCGCATCCGAATCTGTTAATATGTCAATAATTTTATTTTCTTCACTTCTATGTATATTATCAGCAGAATCAAGAGGTATTTTAGCATTAATAAAATTAGTATAGATAAGTTTTATCTTTTCTCGAACAGATTTATGTAATAAAAAAGTTTCCGATTGAGCTGTGATTAGTACATCTCCATTTATTTTTTCTTCTTTATCTATATTGTTCGCTGTTTGTTTTTCTACTTTAGATTTAAATTCAAGTATGTCAATTTTTTTATTGATATTTCGGGCAAATTCAAAAAGTGCTGATATAAGTCCCGCAGTAAGGTCGAATTTTGACTGTTGATCTAATTGTTCTTGAATTGTGGGTAAGTTTTTCGAAAAATCGAAAAATCTAAGAAATAATTTCACCCCTTCCGGTATATCTTTTATAGCGATATTAAAATAAGGAAAACCAGTAGTAGATATAATACTAAGTTCGTATATAGTCATTCGTTCTAAATTCTTATATATTCAAATTTTAATAATTTATTTAATCTTAAGTTAATAAAATAATAGAGAATTTGATAATTTTTGTATAATCTAAAATAATTAAATCATATTAATATTTAAGAGATTATAATTGCAGGTTTACCGGGGAGTGCGTGAATTGCTTTTTTTTCAGCTGAATCTTTTTCAAAATTAATTAATACTTTAGATTGGAATTTTTTCTCGATTATTGGAGTAATTTCATTAAAAAACTCAAATTCTTCTTCTGATGTAAGTATGATTTTTGGATATTTTCCGATATTTTTCAATATTTTGCCAACTGTTTGGCTAATGAATTTTCCATGGATTTTAAAAGTGCTATTTTGCATCAATTTATTTATAATTTCACCTTGATTCTTTTTATCTTCCAGTATCGACATTAATTTACTGTAGAACTTTAATTTCCAACGATCGGCGATTATTATTGAAATTTTTTCAAATTTCTCTCTTTTCGTTGCCATTTTTATCTTGCTTATATCATCAATAATATTCTTCATTAAATTCCATTTATGCTCTAATTCTTGTGTTAAAAGTTTATCGTTATAAGAAGGCCATGGTGCCAAGCTCAAATATTCCTCTCTACCACTTAGTTCCCAGAGTTCTTCTGTCATATGAGGTGCTATTGGGTGAAGTAATAGAATTAGTTTTTCCTTACATTCTTCGAAAAACTCGGTTTTAATTCCTTCACTTCTGTATACAACCAATTCTGATACAAATTGTATTAAATTATTAACAGCATTCCTTATTGCTAGTTTTTCCATATTTTCCGTAAAGTCTTTAATTGTTTTATTTAAATGATATTTAATCAAAGTATCTCGTATAGTAGTAATTTTATGTACATTCTTTTCTGATTCAGTTAGCAAAAGAAAAATGTTTTTTAAAAATTTAAAAGCATAATCAACGCCTTCGTCAGACCATTCTAAACCTGATGATGGACTTGCACCAAATAAAATGAAGAATCTTGCTGCATCTGCCCCATATTTCTCAATAATTTCCCCTGGATTTACTGTATTGCCATAACTCTTACTCATTTTAACAGATTTTTCAATAAGGTTTGTATTACCACATTTTCTACACCTCATTTGATTTAAATCTGCTTTCATCAAGAAGACATTACAAATAGGACAATAAGGCTGAGTTTTATTAATCATTCCTTGAGTTAGTAAAGCTTGAAATGGTTCGTCAAATTTGTGCAAACCTAGATCTCGGGCAACTTTCGTAAAAAACCTCGCATATATTAGATGCATAATTGCATGCTCGATACCTCCAATATATTGATCTACATTACCCCAATAATTAACAATATTTTTATTATAGGGGATATCAGTCTCAATAGATGGAGGATCACAAAAGGCAAAAAAATACCAAGAACTATCAATAAAAGTGTCCATTGTATCAGTTTCACGTTTGGCATTTTTATTGCATTTGGGACATTGTGTATTAATAAAACTCTCGCTCGTTTCTAACGGATTTCCCGTTCCTGTAAAAGAAACATCCGTTGGTAAATAAACAGGTAAATCTTTATATGGTATGGGAACCATTCCACATTGTTCACAATATACAACAGGAATTGGGCACCCCCAATAGCGTTGCCGCGAGATTCCCCAATCTCTTAGCTTATAATTTGTTGTCGCATATCCCATATTCATTTCATTTAATTTTTTAGAAATAGCTTTAATAGCAGATCGATTTTCCATTCCATTGAATTCTCCTGAATTTACAAGGATGCCATCACTTTCATATGCTCTATTCATTTTGGAAACATTTAATTCATAATCATGAGGTTGAATTACGATTTTTATTGGAATATCATATTCTTTAGCGAATTCGAAATCTCTTTGATCATGTGCTGGTACTGCCATAACAGCGCCCGCTCCATACTCATAAATAACAAAGTTACCTATATATATTGGTATTTCTTCATTGTTAATTGGATTTAGGGCATATTTTCCTATGAACATACCCTTCTTTTCAATATCTATATCAGTTCTTTTAAACTTATCTTGGTGCATTACTTCATTGTATAATTTATTAAAGGCATCCTCATATTGAGTCGCATTCACCCATTTATGAACCCAAGGATGTTCTGGAGCAAAAACCATAAAGGTAACTCCAAATAGAGTATCAGACCTAGTTGTAAATATATCTATGGTAACATCTTCTCCAACAATTGGGAATTTAATGATTGTACCTTTAGATTTTCCAATCCAATTTTGTTGCATAATCTTTACTTTCTCAGGCCAATCAACAATTTTTAACCCATCCAGTAATTCTTCTGCGTAATCTCTTATTTTAAGGAACCATTGTTTCAGAAACTTTTGATCAACGATTGAATTACATCTCCAACATTTTCCTCCTTGAGCCTGCTCATTAGCTAAAACAGTAGCACATTTTGGGCACCAATTAACGTAACTTTCTTGCTTATATGCCAATCCCTTTTCCAACATTTTTAAAAAAAACCATTGATCCCATTTATAAAAGTTAGGGTTATGACTATAAATTTCTCTTGTCCAATCATATGAAAGGCCTATCCTTTTTTGTTGCTTTTTCATAGTTTCAATATTTTTATTAGTCCATTCTTCTGGATTAGCACCATGGTCAATTGCTGCATTTTCTGCCGGCATTCCAAATGAATCATAACCCATGGGGTAAAGAACATTAAAACCTTTCATTCTTTTATATCTAGCGTAACAGTCTCCAATGGTATAATTTCTTAAGTGCCCCATATGAAGTTTTCCGGAAGGGTACGGGTACATCTCCAAAACATAATATTTTGGCTTTTTATTATCTTCTTTAACTTCAAAGATTTTGTCTCTTTCCCATCTTTGTTGCCATTTATCTTCTATTTTTTGTGTGTTATATTCACCCATAAAGATTTACCAGTTTCTTTAAAAATTAGGGGATTTAATTTATATTTAATATTTTAATAATTGATTGAATAAATTTTTTATGTAGATAAATATATCCTGATATTTCTTAAGAGAGACATCATTATAATGATTATTATATACTTATAATTCGAAACAATAAAAGTTAATTTTCTATTCATTTTTAGTGAAACCTGTGAATATAAAAAAAATACGAGTATCAATTGGGAGTGCTTCTGTTTTAGGATTAGGAAAGGTTGCTAAATTTAAAGATCCTCCCACAACTTGCTATATAATGACATATAAAGATGGACATTGTATTGCGAATTGTGGTTTTTGCCCGCAAGCACGCTCATCACGTAGTCCAGAAGAAATGCTTTCACGGGTTAGTTGGTCTGTATATGATTTTAATGATTTTTTATCAAAATTAAAGTATCTAAAATCATCCCATAAGTTCAAAAGAATTTGTGTTCAAACTCTTAATTACCCTGAAAACTTTAAAGATCTTATAGAAATAGTTACTCAGATTAGACATCATACTGATATTCCAATTTCAGTAGCTATTCCACCCATGTCGAAAGAAAAACTAAGAAAATTGAAAGCGATCGGTGTTCAAAGGGTAGGAATAGCATTAGATGGTACTACTCCTGAAATCTTTAATAAAGTCAAAGGAAGTGGTGTAAATGGACCATATCGATGGGATCAGCATATTGAAAATTTAATCGAAGCCCTAACAATATTCTCAGAGGGATTTGTTAGTACTCATTTAATAATTGGATTAGGAGAAACCGAGAGAGAGGTAATTGAACGAATAATTGAACTAAATAATTTAAAAATACTTGTTTCTCTGTTTGCATTTACTCCTATAAAAGGGACTAAATTTGAAAGTAAAAAACAACCTTCTTTGTTAAGTTTTAGAAAAATTCAGCTTGGAAGATATCTAATTGTTAATAAAGGTAAAGATATTAAACATTTTACTTTTAATATGAAGGGAAAAATTGTAAATATTAATATCAACAAGATAGAATTACAAAGTATTATATATAACACTGATGCTTTTTTAACTTCTGGATGTCCTGGATGCAATCGTCCATATTATACTTCTAAACCATCTGGTCCTATCTATAATTACCCAAGAATGCTAAATCAATTTGAAAACCAAGAAATCTATAAATTATTAATTAATAATGTAAATTAAAAAAATAAATATAAACATATGAGTACTTGGCGGTATATACCAATAGAAGTTAGAAATGGATTTTGGAACATGGGTTTAGATGAAGCAATATTAAAAATGGCTATTGAAAAGAAATCAAGTAGTACCTTAAGATTTTATAAATGGAAACCTTCCACTGCGAGTATTGGGAGAAATCAAAGTTTAATGAACGAAATTAATGTTGATTTTACGAAAGAACATGGTTTTAATGTAGTTAGACGAATAACTGGAGGTGGCGCTGTTTTCCATGATGAAACTAGAGAAATTACATATTCAATAATATGTCCAATTAGATTCTTAGAAAAATTAGGAGCTAAAAAAGTAATAGAACAGTTTGAAATCATAACTCGAGGAATTATTATGGGGCTTTCATTTTATGGATTAAAAACTCAAAAAGATATTATTCATTGTCCTGCTATTTTATTGAATGGGAAAAAATTTTCAGGTAATGCACAGGTAAGGAAGAAAGGTTTTATTCTCCAACATGGCACTATTTTATTGGATATTGATCCTGATTTGATGTATTCTGTTTTAAAAGCTCCTGAGAATGTAAGTAAATCAAAAATGGTACAATCTGTCAGGGCTAAATGTATTGGAATTAAAAATCAGATCCAAAATTATGAGGAGGGAAAGTTAATAGATTCATTAAAAAAAGGTTTTCAAACTTCCTTAGGAATAGAATTGGAAAAAGGTCAATTTTCTAATGAGGAGAGAATTTTAGCGAGCAAATTGGTTAAAGATAGATATGAAAATATTGATTGGTTAAGAAAATATGAGTAAAAGCTGGAAATTATTAAATAAAATGAGATCCGGAAATGCTATATGGTCCGATTATTCAGAATTTATTAATTTACAATATAATGAAATAATTCCCTTTCTCGATTTAGCGCAGGAAATTACTAAGAAGAATTTTGGAGATGTTTTAAAAATATATAACCCAACTAAGAGGTTTCCTGCTATAAGTATAACGGGGAGTGAATGCGCTTTAGAGTGTGAACATTGTAATAAAAAATATTTGAAAGGAATGAAGAAAATAGTAGATAATATAAATCTGGAACAATTTCTAAGAGATCTTTACAAAAATGGTGGCGTGGGAGCGCTAATTTCGGGTGGAAGTAGACTTGATGGCTCAATACCAATATTAGATTTTCTCGATACTATTAAAATGGTGAAAAATGAAACAAATTTAGTCATTAACACTCATACTGGCTTGTTACATCAAGAGACTGCACAGAAACTCGCAGATGCAAATGTTGATATTGTATCTTTTGATGTTAATATGGATGAGGACGTTGTAAGAAATATTTATCATTTAAATATTGAATTAAGTGAATACAAAAGAGCAATTGGTTTATTAAAAAAATATAATTTAAATATTGTACCTCATATTTGCGTTGGTTTACATTATGGAAAAATCAATAAGGAATTGGAGTCAATTAAATTTATCAAAGAAACTCTAGTAAACCCAGCTTTGATAGTTGTTATTGCATTAATTCCCCCAAAAAATTCTAAGTTAAAATTTGATATTCCCAAACCAGAAGACATTGCAAAAGTCATAACCTTATTGAGGTTTATTTTTCCTGAAAGTGAAATTTCATTAGGTTGTATGAGACCTCGCGGACGTATAAAAACTGAGGTTGAAAAATGGGCAATCAGAGCAGGTATAACACGAATTGAAATTCCTTCAAAAGAAACCTTAAAATGGTTAAAAAATCATAATCCTAAAGTACAATTTAAATTTTTTTCTGCTTGTTGCGCAATTCCTAAAGAATACGAAAAGTTTGCTGAAAGTTATAAATCAGATATTAAAAGATATAATAACCTCTAAAATTGAATAATCATGAATCTTAGAGATGAAATTAAAATTATTGGATTAAAGGACATTCCATTAATTAAAAGTGGTGATAATCTCCCAGAAATTATATTACATAGTTTGGATAAAAATGGGATTAGTCTACAAGATGGAGATATAATAGTAATTTGTCAATCCATAATATCTAAAAGTACTGGAAGGATCAGAAATTTAAATAAGATCAATCCAAGTGAGAGAGCTATTGAAATATGTAGAAAAATTGCTCCAAAGGCTAGGATTTTAGGTTTACCAGAAAAAGATCCTAAATTAGTGCAAGCAATTTTAGATGAATCCAAGAAACTCATAATGAGTGAGCATGTGTTAATAACTGAAACCAAACACGGATTTATTTGTGCTGATGCTGGAATAGATAAATCTAATATTGGTGATCAGGATTTTATTTCCTTATTACCTGAAAATCCAGATAAGGATGCTGAGAAAATCAGAATTGCACTAAAAAATACTTCTAAAAAAGAAATTGCAGTAATAATTTCAGATTCATTTGGAAGAGCTTTTAGAGTAGGTGCCATAGGAACTGCCATAGGTGTTTCTGGGATAAATCCAATTTTAGATATGAGGGGCAAAAAAGATTTGTATGGATATGAACTCCAAACGACTATCATTGGTCAAGTTGATAGTTTAGCAGCCGCAGCACAGTTAGTTATGGGAGAATCAAACGAGGGGATTCCAATCGTGTTAATAAAAGGATATAATTTTAAACTTGATGAGAACGCTACAATAACCCCTATTTTACGAGATAAAAAAATTGATTTGTTTAGAAAGCAAAGTAATAAAAGCTTGCTAGAAATACTAAAAAAACGGAGGAGTTACAAATTAAGTTTTGCTTCCAAGGATGTTGAAAAGAAACTTATTGAAGAATGTATTGAATTAGCGTGTTGGGCTCCAAGCGCTCATAATGGACAATTTTGGAGGTATATTATTTTAGAAAAAGGGATTTTACGTGAAAAGTTAATTGATAAAATGAATGAGAAATTAAGAAATGATTTGCTGAAGGATGGAATTAATGAAAAAGTTATCAAGGAAAAAGTAAATAAAACGAGAAATAAATTTATAGATGCACCATTTCTGATTTTATTATGCTTAGATGTTAAAGATTTGGAAAAGTATAAAGATGCTGGAAGAACACAAAACGAGTTTTTTTTAGGTATACAAAGTATTAGCAGTTCAGCAACATATTTACTCCTTGCTTTTGAAATGAAAGAATTAGCAGCATGCTGGTATTGTGCTCCGCTTTTTGCGAAAG
>JBHLRA010000030.1:12656-20287 GCA_048883045.1 Candidatus Thorarchaeota archaeon
GTAGATAAAAAGAAAGGATGGGGGTTTTCAGATGAAACTTTTAATTGTTTACAGAATTTAAAGAAATTTTATGATCTAGGATGGTTTAATCTAGGGGATAAAGATTTAGCTACACATATATATCGTACAGATTTATTTAATCAAGGTTTTAATAAAGCAGAGATAACTAATTCAATATGCAAAGATCTGGGAATAAAAGCTCAGCTTTTACCTATGTGTAATGAACCTGTTGAAACATATATTATGACTTCAGTGGGAAAAATGCATTTTGAAGAGTTTTTTATAAAATATCAATGCAAACCGGAGATTTTAAAAATAGAATTTAAAGGAATTGAAGAAGCTGTACCCGTTGAAGGTATATTACAATATATTGAAGAAGCCAAGAAAATTATTATCTGTCCTTCAAATCCAATTGTATCAATTGGAACAATTCTACAAGTAAAAGGAATTAAAAAAGCTCTCTCCTTAGTTAAGGATAAAGTAATTGCTATAAGTCCAATAATAGAAGGAGCCTCAGTTAAAGGTCCAGCAGATAAAATGATGAAAAGTCTGGGTTTGGAGGTTTCATGTGTGGGTGTTGCAAAATTTTATCAAGATTTTCTAGGGCATTTTATTATAGATAATAGAGACTCTAAGCTACAACCACTTATTGAAGAATTAGGAATTAAAACGTACTTATATGATACAATTATGACAGATTTAAGAAAAAAAATTGAATTAGCTCAATTTGTAATAAATTTAGGATTATAAAAAATAATAGTGATTTAAGTAGATTCTGTGGCTACTTCTTTAGCTTCTTCCTCTATTGGGGTTTCAAGTTCTTCTTTTTTAACATAATCTCCCACAGATGCTAAAATTTCTTTTATACGCCCTTCTTGCTGTAATCTAATTATTAAATTTCTATGTTTGATAAACGAAATTAATTTACTAATTACTGGAAAAAGTAGCATTATTGGTCCTAGTATAATTATAATAACTTCAGGAGAATATATTGCAACACTTTCTGAAATTGCTGGAGGTAAATGTAATATTGAACCCAAAAACCAATGAGGGTGTATTATAATGAAACTTATAATTAAAAGTAAACCTAAGCGATATGTAAAGTTGAATAAAGTTGACGTTAATAAATTTCGAGATCTAGGAGACGATGAACTGGCAGTTAGTGTATCTCTAGCTTCAGAATCTTCTCGAAAGAGTCGTTCTACATATCTTCCTAATCTTCTTGTTTTTGAAGCTGCGGTGACCAATTTCTTTTCCTCTTCTTCTAATTTTTTCTTCTCTATCATCTCCTTTACATATGAAAATCTTTTGCCTGTTTTAGCGAAAAATTTTCCAATAGCTATTCCCTCTTTTTGTTCTGATTCCATTTCTTGGAGTTTTTCTTTAGCCTCTTGTTTAATTTTATCAATATTAGCTGTAATAAAATACGACTCTCTTGAGAGTATATCCAATTGGGCTTCGAGTCTATCACTTCTTTCCAATGATGGTTTTGTTACAGTGTTAGTATAATTAATTTGGAATGCAATTTCTAAATAAATGTAAGATATAATAGCGAAGAATATAACGGGACTAGCCATAAATGCAAAGAAGTCATCAAGAGGTATTTGATCTAAACTTGGGTCAATAGGGTTAACCATTTCATCTAAATAGGTGATATGGATGTTAATTAAACTCATCATGCTTCTTAATCCTTCTACCATTAAAGGAATAATAAGCATAAGGATTATTGCACCAACCGCAACGAGTGAATGTTTTGGATTATTCGAGTAAAAAGCTCTAATTGCATAAATAATAGACACAACAATAAGAACTTGAAAAATAAACAAATAGAGATCATTGAATAATACTTCTGTTTCACCCATTATTAAAGTGGGAATATGTGCTAATCTTAGATCTTGTAACTGGAATGTGTCATTACCTAAAAGCTCTTGAATATGCTCTACATCAAAAGAAAACCATGAAGTTAAGTATCTCCTAAAAAAAACGTCAATAAAATTAAACATAAAATCCATATCATAAAAACCAAGTAAGTATGCACATGCAAATGCTATTATCATGCCCCCACCAAAAATTATATAAGAGAAAATATTCCGAATAGCCCCAAAAAATGCTAGTATTACAAGTTCATTATCTGCAGTTGTAATAACTTCGTTGAAATGAAAAATTGAATTAAGAAAAATAAGGAATAACCAAAAGAATATTGCTATATTGATGATTTTCAAAACTAACAAATATATACGAACCATAATTTAATACGCCTTCCCTTTTTTCTTAGCTTCCATATAATTACTTAATACTTGATTCATCATATCATCAGGTCCACATGTTATGATATTTATCCCCAAGTTTCGAAGACCGTGTCTTATCGTCAAGATATGCTCCATCATTTCTTCACTTATAGCTTCTGCTAATGCTTTATCTGTTGAGGATAAATCTATTTCATGAATTTCAAACCATGGGCTAAAAGGATTAATTACTATGATACTATGATTAAATGGGACTAATTTTTTTATAGCTTGGGAAATATCCTTAGGATTTGCTTCTAAATCCGAAATAAGGAAAATTAAACTCCTTTTTTGAAAACGTTTCGTAAAGTGATCCATAGCCTCAATAAATTTACACTTCCCTTGTGGTTTTATTCTTGCTACAAAGTCTAATACTTGATAGAAATGTTCTTCTCCACTATCAGGTTTTAAGAAATTTAAATTCTTTTTATCTGAAAAAGTAAACACACCCACATTATCCCTTCTAGTTAATGCGACTTTTGTTAAAAGCATACAAGCCCTTATGGCATACTCAAATTTAGTATTTTCAATTGCTCCACCTGCCATTGTATCTGAAGAATCTACAATAATCATTACAGTTACATCTCTCTCACTTTCATACTCTTTGACAATTAATGTTTGAGATCGCGCACTAGCCTTCCAATCTATTAATCGAAATTGATCTCCAAACACATATTTTCTCATACCATAAAATTCTGAGCCAAGTCCTTTTTGTTTTGATCTTTGTACCCCGTAATTAAGTTGCAAAGATCTTTTTGAACCTAAAATTTCAATCCTTTTTATATCTTCATAGGGTGGATAGATAAGAATGTCTGTAACGCTGTCCGGTACAATTCTTTCAACTGAATTAAAACCTAATCTATCTTTTACTATCACTGATAAAGGTCCAAGGGCATACTCGCCTCGAACTCTTGGTTCAAGAACATAAGAAAATTTAATCGTACTCTTCGGTCCAATCCTAGTAGATATAAAATTTTCACCTAAAATTAATCTGAATAACTGTGGATTGTAACTATCTCTAATTTCAATAAAATCAAAACTACTACGACCTATATTTTCAATTACTACTTTAACATGGACAAAATCATCTTTGAATACTTTTTCTTTCTCTAGTTCTCTATGCACTCTTAATTCCTCAACATTCATTTTATAGTAGAAAATGGGTAGACTAATGATTGTACTGAATAGTAACAATACAGCAAAAAAGATTAAGAAATAATTTACAAATGCAAATCCAGCTGTAAGAAAAAATACCGCGAATAGAATTAAAGTTCTACCTTTACCTCCTAAAATATAACTCCACCACTTTTTTTCCTTAAATTTTTTTAATATATTAAACCATAAAAAAAGATAATTATTAGGGTTAAATTGGTACCGGAATTTCTTCAATGATTGACTTAAGAACACTTTGTGTATCAAGACCTTCTAACTCAGCTTCTGGCTTTAAAAGAATTCTATGATTCAATGCTGGGACAATTAATGCTCTTACATCATCAGGAGTAACATATGATCGTCCTAGTATTGCTGCACGCGCTTTAGAACATTTCATTAGAGTTAATGATGCACGAGGACCACATCCTAGAGCAATTTGTGGATGATTTCTCGTTTTAAGTATAATATCACGAATATATTTTAAAATTCTGTCATCAATATACACTAAATTCATAATTTTTTGCGCAGCCAGAATTTCTTCTCCAGCAGTTATGGAATCAACTGAAGGTGATTCACCTGAGATCTGTCTTCGCATAATTTCGACTTCTTCATCTTGTTCTGGATAATCTAACCACAGTTTAAATAAAAACCTGTCAACTTGTGCTTCAGGTAAGGGGTAAGTTCCTTCCATTTCTACTGGATTTTCAGTTGCAACGACTATAAATGGTTTTTCTAACAATAATGTTTGACCTTCAATGGTTATTTGACGTTCTGCCATTGCTTCTAGTAAAGCAGCCTGCGTTTTAGGAGCACTTCTATTAATCTCATCAGCAAGAACCATATTCGCAAATAATGGTCCTTTTTGAAGTACAAATGCCCCCTCATTTTGATCAAATATTTTAGTTCCAGTAATATCCGCGGGGAGTAGATCAGGAGTGAATTGAACTCTACGAAATGATATTCCAAGTGTTTTTGCAAAAGTTTTTGCCATAACTGTTTTACCTAGTCCTGGCACTCCTTCTAGGAGTACATGTCCATTAACAAGCAGAGCTATAAAGAGTTGCTGCAAAATTTCTCCATAACCAACAATAACGCGGCTGACTTCACTTAAAACTTCTTGTGCAATCTCCCTAATAGGTGCAACATCTATTTCTTCATGGTCATAATATTTTGCTTTATCTGGAGCTTCCATATATTTATAACCTCTTTACTTTTTATTTTATTTTCTAATATTTTTATTATATATTTGGATTTTGATTATGATTAAATATTATTAACTGCCCAACTCATCTCGAAAAATAATTCTTCGAAATCTTGTTCAGTTTTTACCTTATATTTTCCTTCTTTAATTGACATCATTCTATCTATAAATTTACTCAATCTTTTCGTTTTTGTTTTTGTTGTTGCTGGATTTTTCGAAATAACTAAATTAATTACATTATTAGTGTTAATTTTTGCACCTCCTAATTGACTATTCAATTTGCGTTCTAGTCGTCTATAAAGCAGTTTTAAAGCATCTCCATATTTCATTTTATCCCTATATTCCTCAATCTTTTGAGCAAAAAAGGAGGATGTTCGAAACCGAGCCATTTCTTCCTTCTTTTCTTCTTCTTCAGCGATTTTTTCTTCTTCCTTTTTTTTATCCTTTTTAGGAAGGTATCTCCTTAATGTATAAAACGCTAAGAGGGGATAAATCCAAGCAGTAATAGGATTTGTTGATAAATGGACTATATATTGCATTATATATCCAAATATTCCTGCTGATGTAAGATCTCTTGAACCCTCAGGTCTAAGATGCGCTTCATCAAACACAATGATCCATTCATCTTTACTTCTTCCTTCATTTACATAGGTAAGCCACTCTATAATATTAATACCGAATTGCAAATTGTCATAATTATTCCCAGTCAAGGGAGAAGTTAGAGTTGGATCGGTTAATTCATTATTAAATAAACTAGCATCAGCTGATACGAATACTCGCTGCCTTCCACTGTCCCTTGCTAAAAAAACACTTTGAGAATAACCTCCAAGAGGTAAACTTGAAGGAAATGGAATAGGTAGGCTTCCTGCCAGTAAACCCATGAAACCTAAATCCAGATCATCATTAGGAGAATCATATCTTTTGTTATATGGATCTTTATCAATAAAACCATATTCCGTTGTAGAGCCGATAGCCGTCCAACCGAAAGCTTCAATAAATGGACCCCCGACGGCACATGAAGCCACTGAAAGGATTACTTCGTTAATGCCAGAAGTAGTTGGATGAGCAGCAAAATTTGAAATGATAGGAAATTCTGTAGTGGTATCATAAGACGCATTATCTCGTAAAATTCCATTGGGGAATATTGTGAGAGGGATTTGTACACCCGAAAATGCTCCTGCTATAAGAATTTCCCATAATAAAGTACTCGTAGAGCCATGATCATGGCATATTAGAAGGGAGTTAGTTCCATTAAAGAAATCTATAAAATATGGCACTTCAAAAATGGGATCGTAGAATTGATTAGGTCCTAATAATATTAATAGAATTGATTTATCCAGCCGGTCGGTAGCACTCAAACTAGATTGAACTGCCATTACCTCATAACCATCATCTTCAATTGCGGTTTTAAAATTTGATGCACCATTCCAGTATTCAGAATTGTATATTGAGTTATATTGATTGTTTCTACCTTGGTCAATAAGAGGTGAAAATAAAGGTATGAAAACAAATATAAATATTATTATAAAAAGAGCTTGCTTATATATTGATCCCGATTTGATTTTCTTTCGTGATTGAGTTTGACGCATTTTTTGTGTAGTAACATTTCTAATAAACACTATAAAAAAAATGCCACTAAATATTGCCCCCAAATAACATAGAAGAGGAACATAAGATACAAAAATAGGTAAGTCTTCTGGATGATCTTGTTGAAAAATGCCAATAAAATTGGTAATAATAATTCCAAAAATAATTAGATAAATAGTTAAAAATGTAAAAATTATCCCTTTTGAAATATTTATACTCTTTTGTGTTGCTTTTGCCGGTTTCACCATTATATTTTACTTATTCAAATATTATTACAATTTATAAAAAATTACTTATAACTTGAACCTAGAGTTGAAATGCAAATGATTTACCAGTAATTTCAGTGTATAAATTCGTAAACAAATCTATAGTAAAGGTTAATTCCTTATTTGTTGGTTCAACTCCACCATAAATAATATCTTCTATTTTTTTTATGAATGGATAAACCGATTCTGGTTTTAAACTCTTTTCTAACTGATTTACACATGCGATAGCATATTCACGAATTGTCTGATGTGCAAGCCTTGGCTTTTTAAACTTAATATTGATAATATCGTCATACACGAGATAAATGTAAGCAATTGCTTCTTTAGGTCTATTTGTTTCAACTAGTATTTTTACATTATCAAATCTTTGTTTAATATTAAGCTCTGGTTCTGATTGTTTCTTCTTCTTTAACTTCTTTTCTTTTGCCATGATTTTTTACCATTTTATTATTTTTTTTAAAATATCTATTTAATAATTTTTTTCGATTTTATATTTCTTTTTACTTTTTTTTAATTTTACTCTTAATTATTTTATTTTTGATGAGTTTTAAAAATTTAATATAAAATTATATCCTGTTAATTGAAAATAAATAGGTGAAAACAATCCACAAGTATTATAGAAATCTTTTTCAGTTATATTAAAGGGTCTTGCATATATTATCTCCTCAACTTTTTGAATAAAAGGATAAATCGATGCAGGCGTTAGTTTTAAATCTTTCACAGAAATTATAGCAAAATCTCTAATGGTCTCATTTTCTTTTCTTGTCCTATTATATTTTGCATTGATCAAATCCATATAAATTGCATTAAATAAATATGATATTGACTCTTCCAATCGTCCAGAATCTTTGAGAATTTTGAGATTTATAATCTTTGATTCAAGTGGTAATCTAACTACTCTTGATTGTTTTTCTTGCTTCTTATAGTATCTATATCCAAATACAGCTAAGACTGCGATAACAACACTTAAAATTGGAAAAAATATTAATGAAAAAATCAAAAATGGAGGCAACACAAATGGTCTAGTTACAGATGTAGGAGCGGGTTTAACTAATATAGATTGTAAAGAAGAATTAATATCTCTTCCTGTAACATCATGAATTAATCGAGTTTGAATTGATGCCGTTCCATTTGGTGGAT
>JBHLRA010000031.1:0-7680 GCA_048883045.1 Candidatus Thorarchaeota archaeon
ATATCTATTTTTCATATGTCTAGCCCAAATACGTCGAGCTGCTCGATATTTACAAATTTCCTCAAAGAAATTATTATGAGAATTAAAGAAAAAAGATAAACGAGGCGCAAAATCATCAATATCTAATCCCCTTTCAAGGGCTGCTTCTACATAAGCGAATCCATCAGCTAATGTAAATGCTAATTCTTGTACTGCTGTTGATCCTGCTTCTCTAATATGATATCCACTAATGCTAATTGTATACCATTGTGGAACATATTTAGTGCAATATTCAATTGTATCTACAATAATTCGCATAGAGGGTTCCGGAGGAAAAATCCATGATTTTTGAGCAATATATTCTTTTAAAATATCATTTTGAATAGTACCTCTTAATTGCTCTGGAGTATGTCCCTGTTTTTCGGCAGTCACAATATATAAAGCCAATAAAATGGAGGCAGGACCATTTATAGTCATAGAAGTACTTATTTTTGAAAGATCAATACCATCAAATAAGGTTTCCATATCTTTTAGAGAGTCTATTGCAACCCCCTCTTTTCCAATTTCTCCTAAAGCCCTCGGATCGGTTGCTTCAATACCGTAAATCGTGTGTAGACTAAAGGCTACACTTAATCCAGTATTGCCATGATCAATCAAAAACTTATAACGTTCATTTGTTTGTTCTGCATTTCCAAATCCTGCAAATTGACGCATAGTCCATAGCTGCCCCCGATACATATTTGGATATGCCCCTCGAGTAAATGGATATTGTCCCGGGAATCCTAAATCAAGAGCATAATTAAAATCTTTAATATCATTAGGAGTATATAATCTTTTAATTTCTATTTCAGATAAGTTCCTGAAACTTTGTTTCCTTTCTTTTTTAAGTGAAATAGAATTCTCCCATTCCTTTTTTTCTTGTTCAATTTTATTGTATTCTGTCATTTTAATTATTCCTCTAAGGACACCTTGGAGGTTTAATCTATTATTTTATGAATATTAGTTCTTCAATTAGATAAGAGTATAAAATTATTTTAACTTTATTTTATCTTTTCATAGAAAAAGAATATTATTTAACTAAAAATCTAAAATGAAAATAAAATTGTTAAGTTCGATTTATAATGAAATCTACGAATTTTCCTAGGTTTTTTACATTCTCATAAATTTTTGGCTCTTTTTCTGCCAAATAATCTTTAAAAGCTTCCCAATTTTCTTTTTTCCCCGAAGGTGCTTCAACTAATAATTTTTTAATTTCAAAAAAATCCCAGGTAAACATGAGAGCATCATCAATTCTATTTGCCCTATCAGACAAGAGAAAGATGTAAAAATCACCTAAATCCGAAGGATTCAGTACATGTGGTGGTTTATTTCCATCTCCTGCTTTCTTTCCTCTCAAAAGGCTTGTATCTACTTGAGTTGGTAATACCATATTAAAAGTAATGTTCTCTCTTTTATATTCAGTAGCCATGGCTTTTTGCATCCCTACAACAGCGTATTTGGTCGCAACATAAGCTGTAAGTCTTGGTGGAGCATTAGGGTATGCTTCACTTCCAGTAATTACAAATCTTGCTTTATCTTTTTTATCATCTTTTTTCATATAAGGATAAGCTGCCTTAAATGTATGAAACACTCCAAGCACATTAACATTCAAGATTTCAGCAAATTTCTCGTTTATAAATTCATGAGTAGCCCACATCCGAGAATATCCTGCATTGGCAATAACTCCATTAAATAAACCAACTTCATCATGAAATGCCATAAAAGCCTCCATAACTTCCTGAAATTTTGTAATATCAGCAGTTTTGACAATAACTTTTACTTTATTACCTAAATCTTCAATTTCCTTTTTAACAGATTTTAATTCTTGTAGAGTCCTCGAAACTAATGCTACATTAGCTCCCTCCTTTGCACAAGCTATTGCTATCGCCTTTCCAATACCTCTACCAGCGCCAGTTATTACAATATTTTTTCCTTCCAACAACATACCAATAATTCACTATTATTTGATTGAAATTTGATTATTTAAGAATAATTGAAAAATAATGAATAAAGATTTCTATTTTAAATTAATTAAAATGTTTATTATAAGAGGAAATAATTCTCCTTAGGAATATTTATCCCCAAAAAGGTTTCCACCGATTCCATATGTCCCAACGATCGATATTTTTCGCATTATAGAGGAAAGCTTTTAATCGGTATTTACTTTTTAGCGTTTTATATATTTGCCGGGATATATAGCGAGGGCGCTGCATTAGCCTTCTATGCGCATACTTTATTCCAGCCATAATTTCACTTAAGGGGATAGGAAGAACAGCAGTACCAACCTCCCAACATTCGTCAGGATTAATTCTCTTTTCTTTTACCATTTGATCCCAAATCCAATTCCCAGGAATTATGCCTAAAACATGAAATTGTGGAAAATCGATATCCAATTTAACTGCTAATTTGAATGTTTCAATAATTTCCTCACGAGTTTCTATTGGTGCACCTACTATGAAGTTCCCTAATACAACATCCATTCCGATTTTTCTTGAATTTTTTAATGCATCGTAAACCTGATTTAATGTAATATTTTTTTTATACCAATCTAAAACTCTTTGTGAGCCACTTTCAATCCCATAACTTATTATTCTACAGCCCATAGATTTCATTGCAGTTAACAAATCCCTTGAACTCTGAGTAACTCTGCCTTCTGCCATCCAATTTAGCTCTATCCTTTCTTTTCTTACTAAATATGAGAGTTCTATTAATCGTTTTTTGTTTATAGTGAAGTTATCATCAATCCAATACACATTTTGATAACCCTGACTCTCAAGAAGAGATAGTTCTGCTACTATGTTTTTTGGAGATCTTGGACGCCAATTATGCCAGAACTTAGAACTTGAGCAGAAAGTGCATTGATAAGCACAACCTCTTGAAGAAGCCGCCGTAGTAAAATTACCAAGAGATATATCAAGACCTTCCACTTCGGATTTATACTCTACATTGCCTAAAAATTTCCTATTTGGAAATGGAAGTGTATCAATATTTTTTATAAGAGGTCTATCATCATTTCTAATGATTCTACCATTATCTCGATATGTCAAACCCTTTATGTCTTCAAATCCTCGATTTTTTTCAGTATTTTCAGCAATTTCTAAAAGAGTATTTTCTCCTTCTCCCCTAACACATCCATCGATGAAAGGGTATTTATTTAAGATTCTGGTATCATTAAAAGTTGCATGATAATTCCCAAATAAGATTTTAACATTTGGATTTATTTCCTCTTTTACACGCTTAGCAGTTTCTGCGGATGTAATCCCTGTTCCTGCGGTCGTTATTGTTGAAAAACCTAAAATATCTGGATCTTCATGTTTTATCCAATCTAGAGTTCTTTCAAGTGAAGCTCCTCTCGCAAATTGATCAAATATTGACACATCATAATTATTTTCACTTAGATAAGTAGCCAGATAAAGAATTCCCATTGGCGGAAATCCATAAAAATTTATTTTTTCCTCATTATATTCCTCAGCCTCTTTCACAGTACCGCAAAATGTTCCTTGTTCAGGAGGTTTTGGAAAAATTAAAGATATTTTCAAAGGATTATTATAGGATTTAATAAATATTAATAACTTAGAAATTTGTCCTAATAATTAAAATCTCACTATTTAAATACAATTGACTATTGTGTGAATAGGGATATATATCTATAAAATTAAAATAAATAATACACAATCTACGAACAACTGGTAAAAAGATCAATAATATGAAATTAATTAATAAAAAAATCGAACGAGTAGCATTGATCAATCCAAACTATATTACTAAAAGCATCACCGATAAATTTACACTTCCTGCTCTGGGATTAGAATATATTGCAGCTAACATCTTAGACTTGGTTGAAGTGAAGATTATTAACGGGAAAGTAAGAAACTTAAGTGTTACTCAGATAATGAAAGAACTTATAGATTTTGAACCAGATGTTGTGGGTATTTCATGTTGTTATACAATAGGTATCAATTTTGCTTTAAAAATTGCAAAAGAATCAAAGATGCAAGGATATTCAACTGTATTAGGTGGTTGGCATCCTAATTTCGAACACTCAGAAATTTTGAAATATCCATTTGTAGATCTTATTGTAAGAGGAGAAGGTGAACTCACATTTAGAGAAGTAATTGAAAATAAAGAATTAGAAACAATTAAAGGGATCTCTTATAGGAGTAATGGAACAATATTCAATAATCCAGATCGCCCATTGATCAAAGATTTAGATAAATTACCTTTTCCTGCAAGGAGTTTAAGACATAAAAAGTCGTATTTTCAAGCATTTCAGATGCCTATAGATGTTGTAGAAACTTCGAGAGGGTGTCCATATAGATGCATTTTTTGTAATATACATTTATTTTATCGGGGAACTTATAGAACTAAAAGCCCAGAAAGAGTTATAAAGGAATTAAAAATCATTTCAAATAAAAATCCCCGTAAAAATGTTTTTATTGTGGATGATAATTTCACAGCTAATATTAAGCGTGTAGAACAAATTTGTGATCTAATAGTTGAGGAAGGTATTAAATTAGATCTTATATGTCAAAGTAGAATTGATGTGATTAAGAAGAATCCTGAGATTATTAAAAAAATGGCCAAGGCGGGATTCTGGTTATTTTTTCTTGGAATTGAATCTTTTAATCAAAAGGCTCTAAATAATATTCAGAAGAAAACTCAATTCAGAGATATTCTTGAAGCAATAGAAATTCTTCATGATAATGATATACTATTAATTGGTAGCTTACTAGTCGGTTCCAAACTTGACGAAACAGAAGAAGAAATAAACCAGATGATAAAAATTGTAAAAAAATTAAGAATTGATTTTCCTCTTTATTCTATTATGACTCCATTACCAGGAACTCAATTCAGGAAATATTTAATTGAAAATAATTACGAGATATCTAAAAATTGGAGTGAATATAATTTTACTACAGCAGTAAATCCTTTACATAACTTATCAAAAGACAAATTAGAACAACTATTATCAAAAGCTTATTATTACGGATATTTTAATAGAGGATGGAGAGAAACAATGCTAAGAATCTACAAAAGGAAGGGAATTAAACTTTTCTTGAACCTTAGAAATTTTCTTGCGTTGAAGGATATTTTGTATTTCTTTAGGGATATTAGAAGAATGAGAAGTCATAAAAATTCAAGTTCTATC
Source organism: Candidatus Thorarchaeota archaeon (assembly GCA_048883045.1). Taxonomy (GTDB): domain Archaea; phylum Asgardarchaeota; class Lokiarchaeia; order Sigyniarchaeales; family SOKP01; genus Loki-b32. The sequence goes on from JBHLRA010000031.1 coordinate 5,168, forward strand.
GAACCTATAAGATTTAATTAATTATTTAATTTTAAATTTTAAAATATATGAATAATAGCAGCCTCAGAAGTACAAAATGGTAAAGATTATAAATAAATCTAAGAATCAGGATTATAAATTTCCAATATTGGGATATCCCGGTTACCTTTTCACTAAATTCTTCGATACAGTTAAACCTCTCTCACAATTACTTGATAAATTAGAAACTAATTGGTTAAAAAATGATTTAAATGGGCTCTCCATCAATAAACCTGTGTTTATTACAGGTCTGGCTCGTAGTGGAACCACTATCATACTAGAAATGTTACATCAACATCCTGATTTAGCAACTCACCGATATAGTCATCTTTTATTACCGTATCTACCTCATTGGTTTAGTCTGGTTATAGACAAGCTTTCGAGATTCTTCCTCAAAAATTACCTAACAAAACCTTTCGAACGAGTACATAAAGATGGTATAATTGTAACTCGTGATAGTCCTGAAATGGTTGAAGAAGTAATTTGGCAACAGTTTTTTGATAATCTCCATAATGAAGACGTTTCAAATATAATAAATAAGGAATCAGTTAATCATAAGTTTGAAAAGTTTTATAAAACCCACATTCGTAAGCTTATTATAAATCAAAATCGTTCTCGATATTTAGCAAAAAACAATTATAACATTACGAGATTAGAATATTTATTAAAGTTATTTCCTGATTCTAAATTTTTACTTACCATACGCAATCCTGTAGAACATATATCGTCATTAATTAAGCAAACAACCTTGTTCGTAAGGATGGAACAAGAAGCTCCACTTTTAATTGATTGGTTAAGAATAGTTGGTCATTATGAGTTTGGTTCTCAACAAGTTTGCATTAATTCAGGTGATAGAGATATTATCCATAAAATCCGAAAGTTATGGACGGATAAAAAGACTTACGTAAAAGGTTGGGCTTATTATTGGGATTCTATTTATGGTTACATTTCTAAATGCATAGACGCTAATTCAAATCTTAAAAAGGCTACTTATATTGTTGAGTATGATAATCTATGTGAATTTCCGGCGAAAGTGATTGATGAAATTCTTGTACATACTGAGTTACCTGACTCTGAATTTACAGAAGTTAAAAATTACTACATAAAAAATTTGCACAAGCCTACTTATTATAGCTCCAAATTCACAGAACAAGAACTTAATCAAATTTATGAAATAACAAAAGCAACAGCTAAATGGTTTAAATTGGAAGATATAAAGGAGGGGATTTAAAGATGTTAAAAGTAAATTTCCTTTCTGATTTATACGCCCTCAGAAAAATAATAGGCGTGAATGGAGCTCTCAATGCGACTATGAGTCAAGCAAAAGTGATGCAAAACTACGTAAAGATACTTTTTAACAAGTATGGTGATGAATACGATATAATTCATACTCATGGATGCTTTCCTTATACATCTCACTTATTAAAAAGAGGATTAAAATCAAAAAAACCAGCAATATTATCTCTTCATCAAAATCATCATGATATTGATCAATCATTTCTGTTTTCAAAGCCTCTGTCTCAGATTTTCAAATTATATTTAAGAAGATATTGTGCGCTTAGTGATCTGATAATCTGCCCAACTAAGTATTCAAAACAGATTGTGCAGAAAGAATTAAGAATAACTAAACCAATTAAACTAATCTCAAATGGAATTGAAACACGAAAGATCAACTATTCAATAGAAAAAAGAAAAAATTTCCGGAAAAGATACGGATTAAATAAACAAACAATATTAAGCGTAGGAATGCCAACGGTAAGAAAAGGATTTTTTGATTTTATTCAATTTTCAAGAAGATTAAAAAAATTGTACTTTATGTGGGTTGGAGTAAGAGCCTTCCCAATAATACAACCTAATTATAAGATTAATTCTAAGAACTTTATTATGCCCGGTTTCGTCGAAGATATAGTATCAGCTTACTCAGGATGTGATATTTTCTGTTTTCCATCATATTATGAAGGAGAAGGCATTGCTATCTTAGAGGCACTTAGTTGTGGTTTACCAATCATAATACGTGATTTGCCTGTTTATGATGGCAGATTTACTGATGGATATAACTGTCTTAAAGCAAGAACAAATAAAGAATTTATTGAAAATATAAACTTTTTATTAGATAATCCTGATGAACGTAAAAGAATCGCTAAAAACGGATTAAAAACGGCAAAAAAGTTTGATATTAAAAATACAGGTAAACAAATCTTCGAATTATATATGGAATTAATGGGATCTTGAACTTATGATTCCACATTTGAATTTATCTATAATTATCTATTTCATTTGTTAATTAAATCTTTTAAAATAACGAATTCAACTTTATTTAAAAGAGCGAATTTAATTAAGAGATTCATTCTTTTAAGAAATGTATCTCCTGAGTTTATCCAGCGATCTGGTCTAAATAAATAATCTTTAAATAAATTAAGTCTGCTTTTATGAGTCACCATTAAATTTTTAATATCTATTATTTCAGAAGGATGAAAGTATAAAACAACCAAATC
>JBHLRA010000031.1:7780-20244 GCA_048883045.1 Candidatus Thorarchaeota archaeon
AGTCTGCTTTTATGAGTCACCATTAAATTTTTAATATCTATTATTTCAGAAGGATGAAAGTATAAAACAACCAAATCGTTTTTTAAGACCTTTCTTTTTAATATGTTGTAACCAAAAGGCATTCTTAGAGATATGTCTAGGGGTTGAAATTCTCGAATAGAATAAGGATTTGATATATTTAAACTATTTTTTCGGTTAGATTTAAACGAAGAATCATAATGAAAACCTAAATTGTACAAAATTTTGAATAGAAAATCAGGAGGTTTTAAATAAGGAGCTCGAAATCCAATAATTTTCGAACTTAAACAGATTTTTTCAAGAATCTCCTTATTCTTGGATATTACATCTTGACACTTATCAAATTCTAGTTTATTTAATCTTTCATGAGTTAACCCATGGCATGCGATCTCATGGCCTTTACTTTCAATTGTCCTGATAGATTCAGGGAATTTTTTAGCAATGTTTCCAGTACAAAAAAATGTGCATTTTAGATTATAACAATCTAAGAGTTCTAGAATTCTCGGGATCCCTTCTATTACTCCAAAAAATGAATCTAAAACAAAAGGTATGTCTCTCTCAATATCAATTGTTAACGCGATTTTCATTGTATGAAAAGTGCCTTATAAGATAAAATGGAATCAATTTCAACTTTAATTAAATTATATTAAAAGATTAATTAATAATATTTGTACTTAGAGCGAACAAATTAAAATTAACTAAATCATTAATATACTTAGATTAATAATCTTAAAATTGGAAAAGCTACATTGAAAAGTACAAGAAATTTTTATGAAGATTTATCCATCTGTGTAAAAGAAACTGCAAACGATTGCGAATTATATAGAAATCTATGTAATCATTATGATTATGATTTTGATCAAACTATTAAAGAATCTAATCTAGGTGAAATTCCCTTTATTCCATGGAATTTATTTAAACTATCAAATAACAAATTTAAGGAATTATTAAGAGGAAATTCCTTTGAAAAATTAGAATATTGGATGGAATCTTCTTCGACATGTGGAGATCCAAGTATAGTTGGAAGGTTGAGTAGCGATATCGAGGTTCTAAAAGAAAATTACAACGAGGTTTTTAATACTTTTTCAAATAAAGAACAAGTTAATAATTTAATACTATTTGCTCCAGATATGAGAGTTATTAATAAGATTAGACATAACTTCTACGGCAAGAATGCTTATCTTCTATATAAGAGTATAGTCGATATTTGGGAAGGAAAACATGTAAATTTTTTATTACAATTCTTTCTAGGAAAAACTTTACGAAAGATGATTACAACATTTAAAGCTCGTGCAGTAATTGGGATTAATGGTAAATTATTAAAGAGTGAACTTAATCGAGTCGAGAAAAATAAAATTCCAACAATTATGGCTAATTCTCCGTTATGGATGCACAAAGTATTAAAAGATTATTACCAAAAAGAGAAGAAAACCTTTGATTTAAGTGAAAATTTTTATATTATCACAGGTGGTGGCGGATGGGATGGAATAAAAGGGCGTGTAAAATTAGGACATCGTGTACAAAAACCAGAATTCATTGCACAGATGTGTGATATGTTCAATATTACCACAGATAAATTTTGTGACAACTTTGCTGCTACTGAAAGTCCATTGGCTTGCGGTGGACATTGGTCGAAAAATTATAATGATTTTATACTCCACATTAATAATAATCAAGGTCGAATCGTTGTTCGAGATATAAAAACAGCAGAACCTATTAAAGATACAGGAAAACCTGGAATCTTGGAATTAATAACTCCTTATGGAGTAAATAGTTATGCGGGAGTAGCTGTTTTACTAGATGATGTCGTTCAAGTTGAAAATTGGGAAAGATGCCCAGAATGTGGTCGAGAAGGCGCTATTTTTAGAGTTTTGGGACGATTAACCCCTTCAATAGGGAAAGGATGCAGTTCATTATTTACTTTAGACGCATATAAATTATAAAATGCATAAAATGAATCTTTGATGAACTAGAAGAAAATGCGGGTATTAATATTAGGTGCTGGATTAACTGGCTGTACATTAGCACGATTAATGAAAAACAAAAATTATCTGGTTTCAATCAAGGAAAAGCAGAATCATATTGGAGGATTATGTTATACAAAAACATCCCCTAATGGTATATTATATGAACCTTCTGGGGGTCACGCATTTCACACTAATGATTCTCGCATTAAAGATTTTGTTCTTCAGTTTTCAGATTTTAATGATTATGTTCACAGAAAAGGTATCATTATCAATGGTATATTGCGACATTTTCCTCTTAGTAAAGAAACCATTCTTCAGATGGAAAATAATAAAGAGATTCTTAAGGAAATCGAGGAACGACCTGTAGTTCCTGATTTTACTAATTTTGAAACATATGCTATTTCACAATTTGGAAATACATTATATAAATTGTTTATATACAATTATTCCAAGAAAATGTGGGGGGTAGAACCTGTCGAGTTAACAACTGAATATATCAGAAATAGAATTGAAATGAAAGAAAAAAATACTCAAATGTTTGTCGATAATTTCCAAGGATTACCCATTAAAGGATATACTGAATTCCTTAGAAATATGATACATGATATCCCAATAGAATTAAACACAAGTAATTTTGATGAGTCTTTATATGATATTATTTTGTATTCGGGGCGAATAGATGAATTATTTAAATTTAAATTTGGATTTTTACAATTCAGGTCTTTATTATTTGAATATAAAGAAAATGAAAATTGGGAAAATCTAAACTATGGATCAATTAATCTCCCACAACATAAAAAGTATATTCGAAAAGTAAATTTCAATGTTATGTACGGACAAAAAAATGATAAATCATGGATTCAATATCAAGAACCAATCAGTTCTAATGATAGTAATTTACCATTGTATCCAATATATACCAGAAAAAATATAGAACTGTTTGATAAATACTTAATTGAAATATGCAAGTGTGATAAGATTATTCCTGTTGGTCGTTTAGGATTATATAAATATTTAGAGATGGGGCAAGCTATTAGTTTAGCTATGAATATGATGCCGTTAATCGAAAAATGGAAAAAAATCCGTCCAAAAGAAAGATATTCTGAACTTAAAAAATTATTAAATGCTTAATTAATCGTATTTATACTATTTTTGCTCCTTCCAATTGAGATCTTTTGCTAAATTTTGAAAAATATCCTTTTTTAAACGATATTGGGTAATTCGTCCTAAACTACGACTAGCATTTAAAGATCTTCCACTAGTTAACACTGAGACAAAATTTAAAGTTTTTATTTTGCCAGTCTTCATTTTCCTAATTAGGTATATTAAAGCATCTGAGAAAACCTTATCCATTCCTATTAAGTCAGGAGGCAATTGTTTAAATCCACCAGCTTTAAAAAATATATTTCTTCTTACAATTATGTTGCAACCTATAAGCTCTGGATATCCCAGTAAAGATTTGAAAAAATAATATATATGCATACTTATGTTAAGAAAGAAATATTTCGTAAGAGTCCATTTCCAAGAACCTAAACTAAATGAAATAACTCTTCCATCATGATACTTGACTCTCGCACTACAAGCAAACAGTTTTTTATTTTTTTCAAATATCTTATTTACGCGTTGTAAGAAAAATGGATCTATTAACGTATCTGCATCTAAAAAAATAAGCAACGACCCCTTAGTTTTAGGTACAACAAAATTTATTTGGTTTGATTTACCTTTTTTAGGAGAAATATACACTTTTGCATAATTTTTGGCAATAGAAACAGTTTTATCAACACTTTGCCCATCAGTCACTACAATCTCATATGAAAAGTTACAAACTTGCTTTTTAATAGCAATTAATGTTTCTTCTATTTGATTTTCCTCATTGTAGGTTGGGATAATAACTGATATCTTCGGTTTATGATTCATGTCTTTTTTAATATGTTAAATTGAAAACAGAAAATCTATAATTTATTAGTAGATGTTATTTATTATTCTATACAAGTATTAGATTTATTAAATAATTAATTGATAATAAGATAAAACAATGTCAAAGGACTCAACTAAGATGAAATTTTTAGCAAAGGGGTTTATTATTTCATTTATTTTCTTATGTTTGAGTGCATTTATCATTATTATAGTAATTATTAATCATCTCTTTTTATCAATTGCATGGGTTGATACTTTATATCAATTCGTAAGGCCTTGGCTGTTGTTTTTCTTTTATGATTATAATATATATATCTATTCTATAGTTTTTATTAGCTATACACTTCTGCTTCTTTTATATGTTTTCGGGTATAATTTAGCAAAAGTAAGACATATGGCGGGGTCAATAATTTATGTTTTTAGTTTGTTAGGGTTTGTATTAGTTACTTTTTTTATAAGCCATTATGCCTATGCTAGTATATTATTTAATCAAGATATAACACTCAACACAAGGTTAATGTTATTAATGCTCTTTTTACCTATCATATTTGCATTAGGCTTATTCCTATTTTTAGTTAATACTGATTTTCTCGTTTTTTTTAAGGATTTAATTAAAGCTAGAAAAGTTTGGAGGCACAATAGACCTGATTTTGAAATTGAAGTGAAGGGAAGTATAACTAATATAAATATAGATACTGAGGAGCACATTTTCACTCCTGTTCCAATGTTAATTATTGCTCAATATCTCCAAACTAAAGGATTCTCAGTTTCATGGTTTGTAAGAGGGGCTTTTAATCATATAATATCATTAATCACCACATATTTAACAGGATGGCCGCGTGCTAGAAACGTATTATTTCGATTAACTGGAATGAAGATAGGTGAAAATTGCCATATTTCACAAAAAGCAATACCAGATCCTCTTCTACCTGAGCTAATCGAATTTGAAGATGGTAGCGGATGTGGAATTGGAGTTAAACTAATGACTCATAATGCCATGAATATCCAACATGGAAGTTTTAGTTTTGGACCTATTAAAGTTTGTAAAAATGCGAGAATTGGAGCGTATTCTGTTATATTACCTGGTGTAACTATAGGTGAGGGGTCGATTATCGGAGCTAATTCTCTTGTTAGTGATAATATCCCTCCATACTCTATTGCTTTTGGATCTCCAGCCAAAGTTGAAAGGGAGTTGACTGACGAAGAAAAGAAATTGGTAAATAAGAATTATCAAAATTCTTAAATCGTATTGTATTAATCTAATGAAAATTTACACTATTATTAAAAAAATTAGAAGTGAATTAATATAACAGAAAATAATCTCAAGCCTTGGATAAAATATTTAATCATTCTTGCGATTTTTATTGGTATAATAATAATAACTGCCGAATTAGACTGGGCTGCTGAACATTTTAATATAGGACTTGGTGTACAACTTATCTGGCTCATTAGTTTACTCAGTTTAGGATTGATTCTCCCTATTGGTTTTCTATATCTAGCTGGTAATAAAAACTCCGAAAGAGGAGCTTTTGATAAGAAATGGCTTATAATTGCATTCATTCTGTTTCTAATTGCTAATGGTATCCCAATTATATTTTACGTAATTCTAGGAAATCCACCTGGATTTTTCTTATACATACAATTAGCACTATTTGGTTTGATCCCGGCGTTTTTTCTTCAACCAAAAGAGATAAAAACCCGAATCTTATTATTAACCGTTCTTTTTTTAGCAATCATTATCCCAATAGGTATTTTAGTCCAGGTCACAATAGGCGAGGTTTGGTCTCAATTAATTGCATATGGTTCAGCGGATAAAACGATGTACTATTTGGCGTTCTGGGGTTTATTGATGACATTTTTCTATCTTATTATTGCGGTTGGTTGGAAATTGGGGGGCGGTTCTAAAAGACAAAGTTGGAATATTTTTATAGCAGGTACATTATTGCAATACAGTACACTTGAAGATTTCTTTTATTTTCTTTTAAATGGACAATCGCTCCCTGGTACATGGCCTTGGATGAGTAATTTTGTTATAAACTTAGAAGTATTATTTGGTCATGTTCCTACCGATTTAGATCTTTTCATTTTCTGCCTTATAATTAGTATAATAGCAATTTTTATTCTTTTTGATGGTCATGGGTATATTTGGACAAAAATTAAGGCAAGAACATGAAATTTTTTTTATTTTCTTTTTTCACATTTTACGCTATAAAACCAAAAAATCTTTAATTAATATTGCTATAATTTGATTTAGGATTTCACAAAGCTTCAAATCATTAAAGAATTATTTATCATTAAAAATCTGGTGGTTCTTTTGAAAAATTATGATGTAATATTTATCCATCCACCAAGATTGTTAGAACCTGATTATCGAAAGAATGCTAAATACGTTCGAGGAACCTTTATTTTTATTCCAATGGGTCTTTTTGCGATTGCTGATATCCTTGAAAGAAAGGGTTTTGGAGTAAGGATAATAAATTATCCTTTAGAACAATATATAAACCGTAATTGGAGTTTAATTGATGAGTTAAAACACATAAATTTTAAAATTTGTGGAATAGATCTTCATTGGATTCACAACGCATATGGTGCTTTAGAAGTTGCTAAGATCATTAAGGAAGTGAATCCTAATGCTAAAGTATTATTTGGTGGGTTTAGTGCATCTTATTACCACAACCAAATTTTGAAGAATTACAATATGATTGATGGTGTTATACGAGGCGAAGGAGAAATCCCCTTTTTAAGATATGCCGAAAATGCTAGTAAAAATAATTCATTAGATATGGTTCCTAATTTGTCTTACCGTAATTCTTCCGGCCATATTAAAGTAAATCCGATCTCCTATGTTGCTAATTCTTTAGATGAACTTAATTTTACAAACGTATCCTTTCTAAAAAATGCAAAGCAGTATTTTGAATATAGTAGAAAAATTATGGGAATCTCTTTTAATCTACCTATTGGGAGAGGATGTCCATTTAATTGTCCATTTTGTGGCGGTGGTAGAAATGCTCTGCAAAGTTTCACAGAAAGAAATAAAGTTATCCTTAGAAGTCCAGAGAAAGTAATAGAAGATATCACCAATATATTGGACAAGTATAAAATTCCAAGTATCTTTTTCGGACATGGTGTATACCCATCAAATTTAGCATATTGGAAAAGATTATTTAGGTTGATTCAAGAAGAAAAATTTGATATTGGGGGAGATTTAGAAATATGGCGATTACCGTTTCCTAAAGAAATGTGGAATTTATTTTATAAAACTTTTAATCTTAGGTATTCATCAATAAGTATCTCCCCTCGAATAATGTCTTTGAAGGTTCATCAAAAAATTGCGCAAATTTGTGATCCCTCCTTCTATTTTCCCATACATCTAATTAGAGATTTAATAAAGAATGCTATTTTATACCAAATAACATTAAGAATTTGGATGACAGTTGGTTTTCCATTCCAAACTCGCCTCGATGTTATAAAAGATTTCATTTTTGCACTCAAATGCTTATTAAAATATGGTAAATCAAAACTAATGCCAATTACTATAATGAATGAACCATATTTTGTATTCCCTGGTGCTCCTGCATATGAATCTCCTGAACTTTTTGAGATGAGTCTCAGATATAAATCTTTTCCAGAGCTAGTTGAAGTTTTCAAACGAGCCAAACCATTATTTAATAGGCTACTTAGTTGTAATAATTATGGGACAAATCATTTATCTCAAACTTCGATTCGCTATCTAAATTTGTTATTTTCATTAGTCACTATACCTATGCTTCTAACATCAACTTCAAATGCCCTTAATATTAGGAAAAAATGATACTATTGGCGAAAAAAAATACAACATAACCTACTTAAACCAAGGGGAATTAGAAAGCAGTTATTCCTGCCATCAAAATGGCTATTAACATAAGTATTGCATTAAATATTATCCCAATAATTCCTATAATTTTTCCAGCTTTAAGAATAGAACTTAAAGGTTCCATTTCTTCTGCTTTTCTGTAGTATATTCTAGAAACAATTCCAAATATTATTCCTATCACATGTGCTATTGTAAGTCCAATAAAAACTCTTATCAGAGGGAAAATATAAGAGATAATTGGATCTAAGACTGCCGTGGATCCAATATTAAATGTGATAGTCAAAATGACAAGTGAAACTATCCCAAATCCTAAACATTTTTTTGAATAGGAACCAGGAGTTTCTTTCATAATTGATTTTTGTCCTATGTTTTGATATACTGGAGGTGAAATAGGCATTGAATCATTTTGATGTCCAATAGCATCCACTTGAGATGCTTCATATGTTATTTGAACTTTATTCCCGCAATACGGACAAAACCGCTGATTTTTAATTTCTAATTTTTCTCCACAATTCTTACAATACATAAGTTTATTCTCAATATAGTCATATAGATTGAATCTAACACAAAATAGATTACATATTAAATAAAGAAAAGTAAGTAATAAAAATTTAGTTATACTTTAGATAACGCTAATACTTCAGCTTCTTCTCTTTCTAGCAACATTGGAGTTTTTTCCCAACTTATTTCTTTAGGAAGTTTAAATTGCCGTAAAAACATAAAAAGATGAATATATCCACTAATTGGAAACAAAAATAAAAGACTATAATGTTTATCGCAGTATTTTCTTATAACATTGAATAAAAAGCCAAATTGAAAGAGGAGACATGAAAGACTCCAGATTAGCATATAAAATTCTCCAATTAAAGCATAGAGTATCGAAAAACCAATAATAATAGGAATCCATGTATCCATGTTCGCAACAACCATCATTGTCATGTTTCTTGCAATAATTAAAGATTTACCATTTTTATATTCGCTTTCCATTGCCATTAACTGGGGCATATCACCTATAAATCCAGCAAGCCATCTTGTACGCTGTTTGACTAAAATTTCCCAATTATTTGGTACATATTCATATATTTTTGCTTTAGGTGAAAATCGAATATCTACTCCATCCAGATTTAGAAGCACAGAAAGATAAAGGTCTTCTGTCATTGAATCTTCGTTAAAACCGCCATATTTCCTAAGATATTTTGTCCTCACTGCAAAATTTCTTCCAAATGAATAAGCTGATGAACCTAATCTATTTTTAACTTCAAAAAGTAATCCTCCACCAGAAACTATACCATAATCTAAGAAGATACCTCGTGTCAATTTATTTTCTTTCCAATTCTTAACTAAAACAGGGCCAATTACAGCATTATTCTTTTCTTTTTGAAATGGTGAAATCAAATTTCTTAGAGTATTGGGTTCTAAAATACAACCTGAATCATAAAGTACTACAATATCATTCTTTACATGATCTAAACCATAATTAAGTGCTGCAGGTTTTCCTTTTTTAGGTAAATCTTCTGAAAGTAATTTAATATCCATGTCTTGATAATTAGTAATAAAATTTTTACAATAATCTTTTGTCTTTTCCGTTGAACCACTCGTTATTATAATTATTTGGATATTTTCTTTTGGATAATCTGAATTAGCTATCGATTTTATTGTTCGTTCTAATAATATTTCTTCGTTTTTAGAGGCTATTAGTATACTTATTTTTGCATAAAATGGTGTTTTTGTATTATATCCTCTCCCAAATGAAGCTAGGAAATGTATTCCATAAAAAATGACAAATCCTGCCAACATCATTAACCCTATAAAAGGAAATATGAACCACCAATATTCTAAAGGTTCTGTTAAAAATGTATCAATCGCTTCTTTAACTTTTGATGGCCAAAAGGGTGGAAAATAGAGATGGATTAATATAAATAAAATTATAAAAATAGTTCCATATAAGAAATACCTATAAAGTTTCATTTTTCTCAAAACACATTTTTTTTGTTTTTTATAAATTATCCATTTTTTTTAGGTTTTTCCAGATATATATTCCAAATAGAATCACTGAAAGTACCATAATTCCTAATAAACTGATTTGATAAATTATCATAGTCCAACTAACAACCCATGTGTGGGACGCTGTCCAGATCGAGGATGCTGCGGGATTGATTAAATTTGTTATTAACACAGTGAGACTTGAAACACCATACATTACGTAGAATGTAGTATTAACTAACACTCGCGTTATTCTTTCACCAATAAAAGGTTTAGTTTCTTGTAAACCTAATCCTTCATGCCTAGCTCTCATATATTCATAGATAAATATTAAGAAAATATTGGTCCAAACCATCCATTTGAAATCTAATCCATTGGTTGATAAGACTGAGAGACTCGTAGGTATAAGGCATACTAACATTAATGTATCACTGACACGATCAATAACATTATCCAACCAAGCACCACTTTTAGACTTAATATCTAATAATCTCGCTATCGCTCCATCAATTCCATCAATTATTCCCGTAAAAAGAACCAAAAGTGCAAGAGCAAAAAACCAAGAGCCATATAAGGGTTGCTGAGTGAATAATCCTAATGAATGACCTTTTCCCGCCATAATTACTCCGTAAAATATCAGAAATGATAAAATCAAATTCATAAAAGATACTTTATTTGGAGTTAAACCCATTCTTATAAAGATTTTAGCACCTTTATAGGTAATTGGCATATAAAGTTTCCCTGCAGGATCCTTTTTCATTTGTGCAAACTGTTCCTCTAATTTGTGTGCTTGCCCATGATCTTTTAGCCAATCTCTTATAAATTCATCACAAGTCATAAATTCCTGGCTGATCTTCTCTTTAGAAATCCCACTAAGAAAAACAATTACAAGACATATAAGTAGTATTATAGGAAATACAATATTAAATACAATTTCCGTCATATTTTCATCTTCAGTTTTTCTATACTAATTTTTAATTTGGTAATTTTTATTAGAGTAGGGGGAAATATTTAAATTTATTGTAAAAAGGTGTCAGAGTTTAAGGAGTTTAACAAAAATATCACATATTGAGTTAATTTATTTAATTTTCATTCAATCTAATGAACTCTTCTATGATATTGACATAATCGTAGAATCTTTTCTTATTTACATTGAAGTTTAAATATGTAAAGGTTCGAAATAATTAAGAATTGGACTCCCATAATTATAATAAATCCCAATTCGTCAATTACATAGAAAAATTAGTTATGTTTAAGAGATATAAAATATGTCAAATCAAAGTTTAGAATTGAAATGGAATAATTTTGGAAGATATATTCTTGCTGTCGCAGTTTTATGGATTTTTATATTAATTCCATACGTAGCATTTGGAGTTATCGCATTACAATTCATCTTTCTACTTTTAGCATTAAAGGAGATTAAAAATATCAATATTCAACTCAATGATCCAAATCTCGATGTATTCTATTCAAAAAGTATTGCCGGGAATATAGTTAAAATGATTGGTTTAATTGTCATCAATGTTGGAGGTGCAATGATAGCAGGATTTCTAATATTACGTCGTTTTTTTGATATTTTTCCTAGATTTTTGATTTTTGTTCCACCAGTAATCGTTATCTTTGTTGGATTTATAATAATGATTGTTGCTAGTAGCATTGAAACGCAAGGTTGGAACAATTTAAAGATTTTTCTTCAGAAAAACAAGGAATCTTTTCCTACTAAAATTGCTCAAAATGTAATTGATGGCGCAGATAACTTAAAATCTGGAACTTTTTCATGGGCACTTGGATTTCTGTTTGTTCCTATTATGATTGGCTGGATCTTCCAAGTAGTAGGTTATTTTAAATTAGCAAATTTCAATAAACTGGTTCCAACAAAAGAAATCAAAATAACTCCTATTCCAGAATACAAATCTACTACCACTCACGTTATTCAATCTGCTACTACTTCTGGTTATCAATCCACTACCACTCCTGAATATCAAACAATTACTACTTACATTAGCAAACCAAATCAGGCAAATGATCCAGGAGAAAAAAATTCTTTTAATTTCTGCCCTATATGTGGAGCAAAATTAGACCAAGCAGCTAAATATTGCGGTGAATGTGGATCACAATTAAGGGATTAAAATTTTCAAAAAATACGTAAAAAATTTTTTTTAATTTTTCTCATTTTTCAAATTTTTTGAATCTATTTAAAATTAAGATTAAATATTAACCTATACTTCATAAGCTTCTTTAATCGCTGAACACCCGCCACATCTTACACAACCTGCTTTGTTTTTTAGAGGATTAACTCCATATTCTCTCATCAGTTTTCCACTCTCTTTATATATGTCTATTAAATCTTGATAATTTGTGATTGGTAGATCCTTTTTTCCGGGGATAGATCTTACAGGAGTGATGTATGGAATCACTCCAATTGAAATAACTCTTTCTACATCTTTTATAAAATTTGATTTAGATTCTCCAAATCCAGTTAAAATATAACTACTAACTTGATTTTCTCCAAATATATCAATTGCGTGTTTCCAATTTTTCTCATATAATTCATAGGAAATACTGAACTTACCGGGTGTAATATCTTCTCTTAATGATTCGTCGAGAACTTCTATATGAATGCCAATAGTGTCTGCTCCTGCTTCTTTTAATTTATTAATATAAACTAAATCTTCTAAAGCTTCAATTTGAACATGCAAGGGGAGATATGGATGTTCATTTTTCAC
>JBHLRA010000032.1:0-19939 GCA_048883045.1 Candidatus Thorarchaeota archaeon
TACGATCTTTAATGAGATAATCAATGATGATAAAATTGAAATAAATGTCTATTAAATCATAGAAAAACTTTTATTTCTCAAATAATATTTTGAAATATTTAAAATCTTAATATTATTCATTGGTTAAGGAAAAGCAATAAAACTAATACGTGAGAAAAAAGTGGATGAAAAATACATTGCTGGAGTAGATATTGGAGGCACTTGGGTTCGAGTTGCTATTTGTACAGCAGATTTAAATGAAAAAAATATAAAAAAAAGGATTGTAAGAACATTAAAGGAGACAAAATATTCTATTAGTAACTCAGTATGTAGCATTTTTTCGGAATTAATATCTGAGAACAATATTGAACAAGAACAGATTTTAGGAATAGGGATCGCTACAGCAGGTCCTTTAAACATGGAGAAAGGAGAAGTATTTAATAATGCTAATCTTGGATTTAGAGTAATTCCTTTAAAAGAACCGATCAAAGAAAAATTTCCTAAAATTCCGATATATTTTATTAATGATGGAATAGCAGGTGTTTTAGGCATACATTTCTTTGAAGCTGAAGATAATGAAAAAGACAATATAGTTTACATATCAATGTCTACTGGAATTGGTGGTGGAGTTATTTGTAACGGTCATCTATTACTTGGAAAAGAAGGGAATGCAGCTGAAATTGGACATGCCTTGGTAGAGCCTAAAAGTCTAGCTAAATGTAATTGTGGGGCATATGGTTGTTGGGAAGCTTATAGTTCAGGAACAGGAGTTCGAAATCGAGCTTTAGACGCTATAAATGAAGGAGCGTTAAATGGTGATCAATTATTAAAAATAGTTAATAAGGATGAATCGAAAATAACAGCAAAAGAAGTTTTTCAAGCCGCTAGAAATGGAGATGAATTATCAAAAAAAATTATCGATGATTGTGTTTTTTATACAAAAGTAGGTGTTGGTTTAGTTAATAGTTTTTATGATTGTACTTCTGTTTATTTTGGAGGAGCTATGATGAAGGATAAAGAACAAATAATAATTCCATTAATAGAACAGTTTGAAAAAGATCCTATTCGATTTACTGTTAATCATCCTCCAAATATAAAATTAACTATGTATCAAGAAGAAATTGGATTAAGAGGAGCATTGGCTCTTGTTAAATATAAAGTAGAAAATAATAGACTAATTTCCTAGAAAAAATCGTAGAAAAAAATGGAAGAAATTAATTTAATTTTTACTCTTAGCGGAATCAGAGGTCGTGTTGAGAAAGATTTAACATTCAATACTGTTAAGAAAATTGCAATCGCTTTTGGATTATGGATTGATGGAAAAGATAAAGAAGTAATAATAGGTAGAGATACTCGACCAAGCAGTTTACTCATTGAACAAGCTATAGTAGATGGATTAAAGATTTCTGGTTTTAAAATATTAAATCTGGGAGTATGCCCAACCCCTGTAATAATTTATACAAAGAATAAATTCAATATCCCTGCAGGTATTATTATTACAGGATCTCATAATCCACAACAATGGAATGGTTTAAAACTAATGTCTACAAAAACATTTCTAAATGCTGAAGACTTACAAATAATATCCATTTATTTAGAGAATATCGATTTAAATTCTTATGACAAAAATAAATTAAATTCAGATTATAACGTTGAAACAATGAATCCAATCAGAGATTATATTCAGCATTTATTAGGTTACATTGATCACAAATATATTAAATCTAAAAATAATCTCAAGGTAGTCATCGATCCAGGAGCAGGTACAGGAACACTTGTCACACCAAAAATTTTGAAGGAATTGGGATGCCAAATAAAACTAATTAATAGCAATTTACTTGCAAATAAAGATTTTCCTAGAGAAATCGAACCAATTAAGGAAAATCTCAAAGATTTAATAATGGAGGTGTGGCAAGGGAAATATGATATTGGATTTGCTCATGATACTGATGCAGACAGATTAGCAATTATTGGAGAGACTGGTATATGTTACCCTGAAGACATCGGATTAGCAATAATTGCAAAATATTACTTTGAAAATTTTCAAAATACTGAAAAAAAGATTTTTTTTGTTACAAATCTCGCTTCTTCATTAAGATTTGATGCATTGGCGGAAGAATATAATGCTAAAATTGTAAGAACTCCTATAGGAGAACGATTCTTGACTGAAGAGATGGCAAATCTAATATCAGATTCTTCAGAGAATCGATTAGTTTTTGGTGGGGAAGGATCATGTGGAGGTTTTATGTTTCCATATTTCAATAACACGAGAGATGGGATCTTCGCGGTGGCAAAGATAATCGAGATTCTTATAAAGACAGGAAAAAGTATTTCAGAACTCGTTGCTGAATTACCCAAATATTATTCGCATCGAATAAAAATAAACGTTAAGAATATCGACATTACAGAACTTATTAATAAAGTAAAAGCTGAACTAATAAAGGAAGGAGAAAAAGTGGAACAAGTAAACAATGATCTCAAATATGGAAAAGGAAAGGACTGGTTTGTATTAATTCATCCCTCAAACACTGAACCAGTAATTAGAGTTATAAGTGAAGCAAAAAGAGAATCATTAGCGAGGGTATATTGTGAAGCAACAGCAGAACTCGTCAAACTAGTTATTGCTTAATTAGAAATTATATATGTTTTCCCACTATTTTCCCATTTCTTCTTGCTTATTTCTTTAGAAGTACAATTTGACCATTAAATTTATAAGTTTGATTATAATATAATTTCATTAAACATATTTGTTGATTGTATCATGGTAATTGAAGAAAATAAATGGATTGGAACTCACCGAGGAGATATGGTAGTTCAAGATCCGTCCTGTACTAGAATTACCATGGTTATGATGTTTTTAGGAATTGTAAAATATTTCCCTACAGCATTATCCTCATAAAAACATTAAACTCAACAATACGCTGATACATCCCTTATACTTATTCGTTTGATACTGTTCTTCTTCATTATCAGTATCAGATTCATACGATTCTAAGAATTCAGGATTAAAAAATTATAATCAATCTAAATCAACAATTCAGTGGAAATGCCAAATATGTTTTTAATGTGAAAATGTGAAGAATTTAAAAAATTCTAATAAAAGGTGTAAAAAATGTCAGAATTAAAGGAATTTACTCAAAAGGAATTAGTAGAATCTTCTTTAGAGTTAGAAAGTAATGAAAAAAATATTAGTGTAAATAAGTGGAAAGCTAACATTTGGAAATCGTATTTAATTAACTTTATAGAAGGTTTTCATTTAATTTCAGGAATTTTAGTACCATTTTTCTTAACGTGGGGAAAGTTAACATTTGTAGATATAATGTTTCTACAAAGTTATTTTACGGTTATGATATTGGTATTCGAAATTCCATGTGGAGCCATAGCGGATTACATAAGTAGAAAGTTTTCTTTAATATTAGGGGCGATAGCAACTGCATTTGCTGGATTAATCTATGGAAGTTATCCAAGTATATTCATCTTTGCAATTGGTGAGACTTTATGGGCTTTTGGAGCAGCCTTAACATCAGGTACAAATGCAGCTTTTATATATGATACATTGAGAAAACTTGGAAGAGAAAACGAAGTTTCAAAAATTTCAGCTAGGAATAGAAGTTTCAGTTTACTTGGTATCGCAATATCAGCACCAATAGGATCTCTGATCGGTGCACTGTTTTCATTAAATCTGGTAATGAGTCTTATATTTATTCCCTTTTTCATTGCAACATTAATATCAATAACATTAAAAGAACCTAACCATGACTTAGAAACAGAGAAAAAAGAAAAATATACCACTATAATAAAATCTGGAGTTAGTGAACTAACAAAAAATAAGATTCTAAGGATATTGGCTGTTGAAATGGTTATAACGGAGTCTTTGGTTTTTTTCTTAATATGGACTTATCAGGTTTACCTTGAAGCATTAAACTTTCAGTTAATTTTCTTTGGATTTGTAAGTACATTAATGACGGTTATGCAAATTATCTTTAACAATATAATTCCAACTCTAGAAACCAAACTCAATAATAAGAGAAGGTTTCTTCAAATATATACTATAATTCCAGGGATTGCTTTTATTTTAATGGCTATAATACAATTTATTCCAGTTAGTATTCCTTTAATTCTCATTGTAATTGGATTTGGATTTTCAAGGAGTTTGATTTTCGTTAAGGGAATAAATAAGCAAATTGAAACAGACAACAGAGCAACGGTGTTAAGTACAATTAATATGATAGCAAGTCTTATTAGAGCTATTCTCTACCCTCTTGTAGGATATCTTGTGATATGGAGTCTAAATGCAACTTTTATTATGCTAGGAACATTAATAATTGTCTTTGCGCTACTTTCAAGGATTAAGAGTGAAAATTTATAACTAATTTTTTTTTTTTATTATAATTACTTTTTTAATTGGTCTATTATTTTTTTAGCTAACTTTTCTCCTATTATTTGAGTTATTTGTTCTAAAGAAGCTTTTTTAATATTTTCAACACTTCCAAAATGATTAAGCAATTTATTTCGAGTAATTGGTCCAACCCCTTCGATATCATCTAAAATAGATCCTGTAATTCGTTTTTTTCTCTGTTTTTTTTGAAGTCTAACAGCAAACCGGTGAGCCTCATCTCTAACTCTTTGGAATAGCTTTAATGAAGAAGAATTTTTTGGCAACACAATTGGATCTTTATTAGATGGTACATATATTTCTTCATACTTTTTAGCTAAACCAATAATAGGTATATTGAGGTTTAATTCTTTTAAAATTGATAATCCTGCATTTAATTGTCCCTTTCCTCCATCCACTAAGATTAAATCAGGTAATTCTAAGTTCCTTTCTAGAAGCATACTATATCGCCTTCTTATAACTTCTTTCATCATAGCGACATCATCAGGTGTTTTTTTAGAACGAATTTTGAAGTGTCTATAATATTTAGTGTAAGGTTTTGCATCAAGAAAATAAACCATTGATCCTGTCGCATCTTTTCCATCGATATTAGATATATCAAATCCTTCAATAATCCTAGGTAATTTTGGTAAACTTAGATTTTCTTTTATTTCTTGGAGTATCTTCTCTCTAAATTCTGTTTCATTCATCTTAATTTCTTCCATTTGCATTTCTTGCTCAACCATAACTTTTGCGTTTTTATTCGCAATTCTCAGTAAACTAGTCTCGTTTTCATTAATTGGAATCCGTATTTGAATATCTTCTTTTATATCATTTAAAAAATTGGAAAGCAATCTAAATCTTTCATTCATTTCTGAAATGATTATACTATCAGGTAATTGTGATTTAAAATCCTGATAATATTGCTCTAAAATTGAATTTAAAACCTCATTTTTCTGAATCAATTTCTCTCGTAAGTCAAAACTGAATGAACTTTTATTAATTATCCTGCTTTCTCTGATATGTATGATAACCATAGCCATATAATTTTCATTGCTGAAAAAGCCAACGATATCCTTATTTTCTTCATCAACTAGTAAAACATGCTGTCTATAAGTCGCATGGTCAATATCATCCAATTTGTCTCTCCAAAAAGCTGCTAGCTCAAAGTTTTGCTTTTTTGATGCATTTAACATTTTTTCTTTAATTTGACTTTTCAATTGACTTGTTTCTCCTTTTAAGAACAATTCAATTTTTTTTATATTTTCTCGATATTCTTCTTTTGTAATCTCACTGAAGCATGGACCTGGACAGAGTTTCAATTGGAAATATAAGCAAGGTCTCTTCTTTTTTTTAACTGGCTTTTTACATGAACAATATGGAAATATCTTTCTTAGATCTCTCAAAATCCTAATTATCTCTTTTTTGTCTGTATAAGGCCCTAAAAATAAGTTATCTTGCGAATATTTTTCAGGATTTCTAAGTACACGGATTCTTGGAAAGTCCTCAGAGTAAAAAATTGCTACCCAAGGATAAGATTTAGAATCCCTCATAATTACATTGAAACGAGGAAGATGTTTTTTAATCTGAATATTCTCTAATATTAAAGCCTCTTTCTCATTTTCAGTTACAAAATATTCAACCGTTTCAATATTTTTTACTAATTCTATTATTTTTTCCTCATAATACGGATCAATAGAATGTGTTTTTGTGAAGTATTGATTAACTCTTTTCTTAAGATTCAACGCTTTTCCTATATAGATTACAGATCCATTCTTATCGAGAAACAGATAAACACCAGGTTCGTTTGGTAAGCTCTTTCTTTGCAATTCTAAATTGGACATATCTAATAGGAGTTATTAAAGCTTTTTATAAGTTAATTGATAAATAAATCCTATAATGCATATATAATTGAAGAGATTAATATTTTATTGTTATAGTAATAATCTTATTTGAAAAAAAAGCTTTCATTTCCAATAGTTTTTGATTTTGGTTTCTAATTCTGGACTGATAAACTCAGTATGGTATACCATCGTATAATATTTAATATCGGAAAGGAAATCTTTTAGTTTATATAATTTAGAATTTTCTTTCATATTTCTTTCTATTAGAACTTTATCTTCACAAGTGGAAGCTATAGCATCAAAATTAGTTTTAATATGCTTAAAATCCTTAAAACTCATTTGGAAATGATAATGTTTGTACTTTTTTATCTTAAAGAGTACCCAAACAAGATACATTAAAACAATTCCTAAATTAAATTCAAGGAGAGTATTTATGATCATTAATTCAACACTCCATACACCTTGTGCTTGGCGAATTCCGGAAACTGCTAAGCTTAATTCAAGTGAAAATTCAACTAATATACCCACTATGAATAAATATAGGATATCTTCTAACCTTAACTTCTTTTTAAAGAATAAAACCATAGCAACAATTATATTAACTAGAACCATGACCAACTCATTAATTCTCTGATTTGCAATATCCATATCTCTTGAAACTTCAATTATTCTATCATCTATTGGTAATATCTGAGAAATTATTCCTACTGATATCCAACCCATATAAAAAATTATTGTGAACATTATCAAATCCATACTATTTCTTTTCTCAAACATCGTAAAAACATAAGAGAACTGTACAAATCCAGGTGAAAAGCAAAACCATAAGAAAAATAAGAAAGGGTTTAGAACTCCTGTATATTCTCTTGTATGAGTAATTACATACCATAGAATATAATCAGTAAATATATAGATTAACCAACCACATAATCCCCAAACAATTGATAACCAATATTTTTTTTTTATCAAAAAGCAAATCCAAATAAACAAAAAAATTAAATCAAGATATATGAAATCTATACCAAAAGTTCTTGTTACAACTGCATTTGCCATGAAAGCACCCATTTATAATATTGTAACAAATATTGCTTTATATCCCCAAAAATTAATTAACAATAATTATACTTAGCATGTAAATTTAATAGAAAATCAAAATGTATTAATATTAACTAAAGTAAGTTGTATAATAGATATGGTAAATATTAGACTTTGTCCAAAATGCAAAAAACCGACGTTAAAAACAGCTACAAATGTTAGTGGAGGGATAGCTCCAAATTTATACGAGTGTAAAGATATTAAATGTGGTTATATTGGTAGTTTTTATATTGAAGTTGATTCTGAGGATTATCAACTAGATCAAGAAGAAGATCAAAGAGAATAATTAACTTCATGTAGATATATAATAACGATATGAATTGCATCAATCTATAAGAAGTAATAATATTTGAGGATTTATAATGAAAAAATTATTAGAAGATGCTCAAAAGATAAGATCTTTAGAAATTCAAGGTGCTAGTAATATTGCGATTAGTGCTATTGATTTCTTAAGTGATTATGCAAAAAGATTGAAATGTGAAGATATTGAAACATGTTTCAAGAAACTGTACGAGGCACAAGCTATATTAATAGATACAAGACCAACAGAACCGGCAATGAAAAATGGTTTGAAATTTACAATGAATAAATTAGAACAAGAAAGGGACAGTATAATACCTGTATACATTTCTGATATAATTGAAAAATATAAGAATCTATATATTGATATGCTCCAAAATTCCAAGAAGAGAATCGCTGAAATAGGCGCTAGACGATTTCCTTCTAGTGGTCAAAAATTTAATGTGATGACTCATTGCCATTCAAGTATAGTCACTGGGATCCTTTTAGAAGCTAAGAGACAAGGGAAAATTTTTAAAGTTATTAATACCGAAACGCAACCTCGACTGCAGGGCAGAAAAACCTCAAGAGAATTATTCGAAGCTGATATAGAAGTCATCCATGTTGTCGATAGTGCAATGAGATGGGCAGTTAAACATTATCAAGTTGATATAATAATAATTGGTGCTGATAGTATAACTTCTGAAGGGACAATTATTAATAAAATTGGATCTAGATTATTAGCATTAGTAGCTCATGAAGAACATGTACCATTCTATGTTGCTTCTCCTCTATTAAAATATAATCCTGAGACAAATCTAGGGATTTTAGAAACTATTGAAATGAGAGATCCTCAAGAGATTTGGGAAAACCCTCCAGAAGGAATTGAAATTCTAAATCCTGCGTTTGAAACTGTGAGTAGAAGATATATTGATGGTTTAATTACAGAAGTAGGTATTTTTGCCTCGAGTCATGTTCCAAATTATTTTGCAAAAACCTATCCAGAAATGATTTAGGAGAAAGAATTTATTTCTTTCCCCATTTTTCAATAGCTTTCGTTAATTCAGGTTTCTTTTTAGCGTATTCTTTTAAAGTTGAACCACTTAAAACTGCATCAACCGCTTGCCTAATAGCTTTTGCCCCAGCCTTAGTTCCATCAGGATGACCATGACATCCTCCTCCAAATTGATAAACCATGTCTTTACCTAGAATTTCGATTAGATCAGGGATATGAAGTGGGCTTAAACCACCAGAAGCCACAGGTAAAGTTGACTTAATACTGCCCCAATCTTGATTAAGCTTAGTTTCACTATTATCGAAAATTTTCTGAGAAGTGAGTATTTCATTGCATTCTAATACTTCTCTTTTTCCACCCTCCATTTTTCCTACAACTGTTCCTGTGTGTAGTTGATCCATCCCTATTAATCTCATTATTTTTGATAAAGCTAACATCGTTATTCCATGTTTTTTATTTCTAGTTAATGCAGCATGCATAGCTCTATGAGCATGAATAACTATACTTTTATCATCTAAATAATCTCTAATTTCTTGTAAAGCCGAAAATCCAACTGTAAGAATATCTAGCATTACATATTCTCCACCATTTTCAATAACAAAATCTGCACGATTTTTCATAATTCTAAGAGGTGCTGTTATATTTGGCATGTAAAACTTCCTTTCTCCTGTTTCATTTTCTGCTTTATCCCTTATTTTTAATGTTTCTATAATTCTTTTCTCGAACTTGTTAAAAGTCATATTTGTTAGATTTTCATCATCCTTAACAATGTCTAATCCACCATTCCATGCTTCTCCACATGTTTTTGCATGCTCAATTTCATTTAGACCGACTTTAGGTTTCACAATTGTGCCGAGGATGGGTCTATCTTTCACTTTAGTTAATTTTCGAATACCCTCAATTCCAAATTTTGGCCCCTTATAGAAATGAACAATATCTTTTGGGAAGCTTATATCTAATAATCTTAATGATTTTATCACCTTCATTCCATAAATATTTCCAGCAATCGCACTTAAAATCTGTGGTAAGTTATTTGCTTCAAAAAACTCTTTAGTGTAAGCAATCTTAATAATATTTTTCTTTGGATTTATATAAAAAGTTGATGGCTTAAGTCTTTCAGCAATTTCAGCAGATAATGTTGCTATTTCTGTCCAGGTTCCAATAGAAGATTCTTTTGCGATCTCTTCAGAAGCGTGTTCTAAATTTTTACATTCTGGTGAAATCTCAACATAATACATTGCGATCAAATCATTTTCACTTGGTTCATAATCCAAATTTACATAATCCACCAAATTACTTCACCTTTTATTATTTAAACTCTCAATTTATTGAATTTCTAAGAATTTTCTAGATAAGAAATTCGAAATTTAGATTACTATAATAAAAACATAAAAAATTAATAATATTTTTAATTATTCTACAGAGTGATAACACTATGAGTGAAGCAAATAAATCCTTCATGATAAATGTAAAAGATTTAAGTTTTAAAAACGAGCAGTACGTTCTTGATTTAATTAGATACTTATCCGAGGCATTACCCCAAATTACTCTTAACAGGACTGGGAATGATATAAGTGTAGAAATGCCAAATAAGTTATCAAAAAGAACTTTAAGGCTTAGAATTAAAAAATTCCTTCATAAAAAAGGACTTTATAATGATTTTAGACCTATTTCTTATAAAACTACTGAAAATGAAGGATATATTGTTAAAGAAAAGAAAATTATTGAGTTAAGTTATTATTAAAACTTGTTCTTTCTCAAAATAATTAAATTATTTAAAGAAATATTATTAAATGTGTCTTTGGTTGGATCTAATCTTAATATTTCCATTAAATCTATTGATGATTTAATTCGATGTCTTAGTTTAGCAAGTCTGTTAGAATTAGCAGGTTGGCCTAAACCCGGGAATGTTCACCGCACAAAAGATTTCGAAAATACAAGGTTTGAACATTTTTTAGCGGGAATTGCAGCAATACAACCCGATTTTATGGCGTTTTGCAAAAAAGTTTTTCAACTCTCCTTTAAGAATGAAGCAGACTATGAAAAAATAGAATTAGGTCTTTTTTTTAAGAAGGCTGTTGAGGAAATGATGAAATGGCAAAAAGGTGGTAATGTTTTACTAGGACATATTCTAATTTTAGCACCACTAGCTGTTGCAACTACAATATGTCTAAAATCAAAGAAACATAACTTTTCTGATTGGAAAGATAATTTAGGGAAGATTATCAATAATACTTCTGTAAATGATACAGTAAATTTGTATGAAGCAGTAAGATTATGTAATCCTGGTGGTTTAGGAACTGTTGAAAAATACGATTTAAATGATGAAAATTCTATCAAAGAGCTTATCCGAGATAATATTAAATTGAAAAAAATATTTGAATTATCAAAGGAGAGGGATTTAATAAGTCTAGAGTACGCTAATAATTTTTCTAGTATTTTAAATGAGGGATTACCATATTTTTTAAAAACTTATAACCAATTTGGTGATATTAATTACGCGACTGTTAATACTTATTTTAAATTGTTATCCTTACACCCGGATACTCTTGTAATTAGAAAATCTGGATTTGATTTTGCAACTTACATCTCAAAAAAAGCATCATATATCTTAGATTGTGGAGGTATCTCAACTGATAAAGGTTTTAAGTTAGCATTAGAATTAGATAATGAACTTCACGAAAAAAAAGGAAAATTAAATCCTGGAACTACCGCAGACCTTATATCTGGAATAATATTTTGTGCGTTGGTGTTTGGTTTAAGAATCTAAATTCAAAAAAAATATTTGGTAGAATTAATTTTATTAATAATATACTGAAAAAGCAAATTTTTTATTAACTTCAAACAATGGAATTTTGTGATGAGTGCGGAGGTATGATGTTACCTTCAAACGTAGATGGACAGAAAGTGTTTAAATGTAAATGTGGAGCAACCAAACCATTTTTAGAGGAAAAATCTGAAGCTTATAAATTGACTACTAAAATCGAGCATTCTATCAGAAATGAAGTTACAAATCTAGCTGAAGTTATGGATTGGAAAGAAGAAAACCTAAGAAGTACTATTAAAAATTTTAAATGTCCTCGATGTGGATACACTAAAGCTCATCTTGAAACTCGTCAAACAAGAAGAGCAGATGAGGGGATGACACATTTTATTACATGTTTAAAATGTGGTAAAATGAAAAAAATTGGAAGTTAGATACATTAATTTTTATCTATAAGTTGCTTGACCAATTCTTCTTCATTAACTTTCTCTAAAAAAGTGATTTTAACCTTTTTATCAGCAGATTTTAAACCAGAGATTATTTGAATTTGATTTGAAGATATTTTTAATTTCTTTTTTATAAGATTGATTAGTTCCTTATTTGCTTTATTATGAACTGGTTTTGACTTGAGAAAGATTGATAAAAAATCATTTCTTTTAATAATATTCTGATTTTTCGAGTTAGTTTTAACATTTACTCTTAAAAGGAAAACTAAATCTGAATATTTTTGTAAGTAACTCATTTTTTAGAATTATATCATACTTAGCAAATTAAATAAATTCATCCACTTTCATTTTTAAAATATTATAGGAAGGTTTTGATAATCTGATGCCTCCTGCTAGTTTATGACCTCCACCAACTCCCCCTAATTCTTTCTTTATATTAGATATTATTATATTTACGCCTATACCTTTATTTTTATTAATATAATTTCTCGAGCACCGAATACTTAATTTAATCGTACCGGATTTCTTTTCTGGGCCCCCTAAAAATAAGATTTTATTCGGATCGAAAAGTTCATTAACAGTACTAAAACTAGCTGTATCAGACCAGTTACTTGGAGGGATCTTACCTTTTACTTCCATAAATATCGCTTTTTTAGTTTCAACTTGAGGTACTTCATTTGAGAGAGTTCTTAAATTTTTAGAAAGATTTTCAATGTATTCAGAATAAATTTCTTTAGCATAACGAGTAATTGACTTTAATTGAATGATTGAAAGCGCAGCACTAATATTTTTGAAGCATAAAATATTCAATAAAAGAGCGTGTTCAAAGGCGAACTTTAATAAACCCATTTTATGTGGCAATATAGCATAATGACCATAACTATTAATTTTAGCATTTTTCTGAATCCTTTCAATCTCAGATTCATTTAAATCAATTATTTTAGTCTTTGGATCAATTTGTAAAGAGTTTAAAAACGATGTGATTTTTTGATCTGATTCACCTCCAAATTGGCTAAGAAAAGGTAAAATACTATACTTTAAACCATTTTTGATCGATTCATGCATACTACCAAACAATATTAGACTCTCTTTATCTTCAATGAGTTCTTCATCTACTAGTTCCTCATAGACTTCTCGGTTAAATGATTTTAGTTTATCCATTGGTTTTAATGAATCTCCGCAAATTCCAATAACTGTTAACCATCCTTGTTGTAAAATAGAGGGTTTTACTTTTTTAGCGAATAAGTGTGCTAAAGTTGCTCCAGCTACATGTTCAAGTCCATCATACCCATAAATTGTTGGATTAATAAAAAAAAGATTTTCAGGGAATTCATCAGACTGGACGTCATCTTCTACCTCATGATGATCAAGGATAAAAAAGATTTCTTTTCTGTTTCTTATTATTGGAATTAATTCTTTCAGATTGGAACCTACATCTGTAAATAAAAGGGCATTTTTGTCAGTTTGCCTACTTGATAGAATCCCTTTTAAATAATTCCCCCAAGAAACCGATCTATTATAAATAAAATAATCATAATTTAGATGCATCTTATAAAACAAATTTTGCATTATGTGTAAGCAACTTATTCCATCTGCGTCATTATGAGAAATTGTTATTACATGATTAAACGAACGATCAATAAATTGGTCTACTGCGTTGTTCAGATCTTCTAAAAATTTAGTTTTGTTTGGTGTTATCTTCATTTTCATCTCAATTTATTGAAACACTAAATAATATATAATTTATGCATCATTAGATCCCGGTATAAAAGCTTTAAGGAAAATGTAATGCCTAAAAGGTTTGTTTAATATTCTTATCTTATTTTAAAATCTAATAAATCCCTAATATATTCTATAATTATAAATATTCCGTTTTCTTTTAGGTTTTATGAAGAAAGTGAGTAATAAGATGAAATCTATAGAAAAATTATTTAATTTATTTTAATTTTCTGTTCTAAATAATTTACTATTAAAACTTTTAAAATGCCTTATAATAAACGGAATTATACAAAAATATCTACTAAAATATTTCTTGTGTTCTTGCTATTCTCTCATTTTTTAATTCCGTTGATTATAAGTAATGTTAATTCTTATCTTCCTACCGAATTATATACTCCTTCCCTTGAAATCAGTAATTTTTCAAAAAATGATTATAGTCCTATACTCCAAGAAAAAAAACAGGCACTTGGAAATATTACAATAAATGCTATTGATTTTAATGGATTGGAAAGAGGATTTTATACTGAAAATAATTCATATCCTCTAATTTGGGAAGAGTATAATTCAGGTGCGTTGAAGTTGACACTGATTAGTAGGCAATTTTTAGAAACTACAGAACCAGCAATAGTAGATAACTTGGATGAAGATATTGAGGATAGAAGTATCATAACGGTAAAAATTAATGAAAGTTTATTAGTGGAACATGACAATTCGACTTTAGGATATGTAATTTATCACTCTCGTCTTTTTCCAAGTCGTTTATTACAATTTTTTGTGGATAATGGCACCAAAGTTTTTGAATTGACAGCTGAAACAGATTACTCCATTGATAGTAATGATTTCATTGTATTTTCTTTTGTAGATTTCTTTGAATATTTACCAAAAACAAATTTCACGATGAATCTTATCTGGGAGTATGATTTTACGGTAAGTGATTGGAAATTAAGCCAAAATCCAACAAATGATTTATTAATTAGAGATATAAAACAAAATTTTACTGTTGAATTTAATTATTACTTCACATTAGTGGCTAATAAATATGATCTTTCTGTTTCTGATCCGATAATTTACGCTGATAATATATATATTGCATTAACTGTCAATTTACCGGACAGAACTTCATTAAATGATCACGTTCTTGAACTAAACAACGTAACTGTAAATATCAATAACTATTTAAACTTAAATAAGACAATAGATGTATTTTTATCAGACTCTTTTTCTGGAGATCGAAGTATATTCTCCTTAAATTTTACAGCTTTTTTTGCTTTTGAATTTGTAAAACCCGTCGGAGAAACATGGGCTATAGATAGACTTGTAGAAGGGAGAGAAACTCGAGAACGAATCTATTTTCCATCATTAAAATCTGGACCTAAGCATATATATATTCAAGGCTTGTCATTCTATGAACCTACAATTTATTCTGAGCAAGTAATATATAATTCATCCCTATTTGAAAGAAATTCACCATATTATTATTTGAATACTTCACAAACAGGAAAAGAGGGAATGATAGCAAATGTTCCCTATTTAATTGCGGGAGAAACTTGTCCTTTCATGTTTAAGTATAGCTCAACACAATCTCTAAGATTAATTATTACTGATAATATAAAAATGCCATTAATAGGAGCAGATTTAGAAGTTTATTATTTTGGACAAAAGTATGGAACATATATATCTAAAGATAAAGTTCAGCCAATATCACCTGGAAAGACTAATGAAAATGGAGAAATCATAATAAAAAATCTTCCTTATGGAAATTATACAGTTAAAGTCTTTCAAAATGGAGTTTTCCTTAAAGAATCAAATGTTAATACTTATACGGAGATTAATTATATCTACACTAGTTATCCTCATTTTCCTATTTGGATAATAATTTTTGGAAGTTTAAATGGCATTATTTTGATCTTTGGAGTAATATTTTATTTAAAAAATAAGAAAATGCGATAAGTACCTTGATTGTTATCTTCTGTGATAATATTGATGATTTTATTGCCTTTTTAGATAAAAGAATTATGAATGAGATTTTTTACGAAATAAAGGAAATAAAAAACCACCAAAATTTATCTAATGATATAATAGCAACAATAATTCTTCATTTCCTCGCTAAAGTCTCTGATACATTAATACTATATGAGACTAAACAAAATTTACAAAAATCTAGTGGGCAAAATGTTAAAGAAGAAGCGATTAACTCATTACAGAATATTTTTATTCAGGTAGATCCTTCATTAAAACTTATTAAAGGTAAAATAAGAGAAATATTTTTGAGCTATACTTCTTAAACATTTTAAAAAGGAAAAAAGATCTAATTATGATTAATTAATTCTCCATATCCGATTAATCGATAACGTCTATTTATAATTCTTGAAATAGCAAAAATAAAATCTTCAGGAGGACATATTGGAGGGTTTAACTTCAACACAACACTATTTTTTAGTATTTTGGTTACAGTACCACCGGTTTTTTCCGTTCCAACTACTAATAATAACTTTTCATTATGTTTAACTGAATGGACTCTAAGCATTTGCTCAGAACCAATTACTCTTTCTAAAAGATTAATTCTTAATTCTACTTCATCAATAACATCAGGTAAAGTCCCTGGTTTTCCTACTAAATGGCCAATTAAGTGATCACCTTTAGTTAAAGCGGGATCTAATTTAGTTCCCAAACCTATGAGTCCTCCGGGCTTCGCTTTATCTAATAGATTACTTCCTTGACTGATACTCACAACGGTTGATTTTAAAGGAACATATTTATCCTTTACTCTTAAGCCTGGTCGAATTTCAATTTGTGCACCCACATCAATGTCTCCTTTTAAGACAGATCCACCTATTACACCGCCTTTTAGATCATTGATAACTTTCCCTGGTCGATTAATATCAAAAGATCTCGCAATTAAAAATTGAAACTCTCCTTCATTTCGTTTAGGAGTTGGAATTATTTCTTCAAATGCTCTTAAAACCTGATTTATATTTGCTCCAAATACAGCTGAAATTGGTATAATTGGAGCATTTTCAGCAATAGAACCTTTTACAAATTCCTTTATTTGCTGATAATTCTCTAGTGCCAACTCTCGTGAAACGGCATCAATTTTATTTTGCAGAATGATTATATTTTCTATACCAGCAATATGTAATGCTTCCAGATGTTCTCTAGTTTGAGGTTGAGGACATTCTTCATCAGCAGCAATTAATAGACAAGCGCCATCCATCAATGAAGCCCCACTCAACATTGTTGCCATTAATATCTCATGACCAGGAGCGTCGACAAATGAAATATTTCTTTTAAATTCTAATTGTTCTTTGCAGTTAGGGCATAAATACCTCTGTTCTCCCTTTTTTCTTGCTCTCTTTGATAAATAATATGTTAAATATTCGTCACACGTAGAACAATATAAAATAGTAGCATTAGAATATCCTAATTTTATCGAAATCCCTCTTTCTTGTTCTTCTGAATGCCTATCCGTCCAATCTCCTGTAAGTGCTTTTACTAAACTAGTTTTTCCATGATCTACATGACCCACTAATCCAATATTACATTCTGCTTGTTGTTGCATTAATTCTTTTATGTTAGAAGGTTTAATTTTAGGTTTGGGTTTGATTTTTGCTGCTGGTTTTTCATCAGGTGCAGAAATTACTTTAGATTTCGTTTCTAATTGAGATTCTGATTCAGAAAGTAATTTTTTTGCTTTATTTATATATTTTTGTGCTGTTGCTTCTCCAACTCCTTTAATTTTTAAATTTACCAAATCATTTAGTTTAACATTTGCTAGTTTTTCAATACTATCTATCCCTGCTGCTTTTATTTTGTCTGCAGTAGCTTTTCCGATTCCCGCAATATCTGTTAAATCAGGTGACATGGTAGTTAAATTTTAAGGTGCATTACTTACTGAACATATTATTTCTAAGAAAAATTAAGAAATGATTTTTTATTAAATTAATCAATATAACCGATAATTTAAAAAAACTACACAATTAAATAGAAGGATTTAATTTGTTTCAATTGTTTTGATGGCTCCAGGTTTTTTTTCACGCTCTTTATAAGAAACCCTTAAAAGACTATCAAAGTAGAATGTTGATAATTTCTTACAAGAATTACATATTATATAGACTGGAGCAGGATATTGTTTAGAATTAATATCCTCCATTTCAATTCTAAAAATAACCTTACTATTACAATGGGGACAAAAATCAAATCGAAGTGGCATAAAAATCAGATAATTTTCTATTATAATAATTATATTCTTATTTTTAATTTCTTATTTCTATTATAAATATATTAACAAATATAGTATTATACTGATAATATATGATTAGACTTTCTATTAAAAAATATATTTACTTAACTATTTTGATATTGTTTTTTATCCCCTTTATCAGTATTAACTTTTATTATATTAGTTCTATCTTTAATATGAGGATTCCCTCTGAAAAAATTAAAATTTCTAATGGAAACTTGTATGTTGATTTATCAGTATTGCCAGATATCGATTATGGTCCATTAAATGAGTTCTGGTATGACTCTAAAATTGAAATGTTAATTATAACTCCAAATAGAACTGATTTTATCAATGCAGTTAAGCCCTTGATGGAATGGAAAAATGCTAAAGGTGTTAAAACTATTATCTTAAGTAATTTCAGTTTATATGATGGTGTTGATGATGCTGAAAAAATTCGGAATATGATTAAAACATATTACGAAACTGAAAATATTCGTTGGGTGCTTTTAGCAGGGGATGCTCAGGATGATTTAATCCCTATTCG
The DNA here is from genome assembly GCA_048883045.1 of Candidatus Thorarchaeota archaeon. Lineage (GTDB taxonomy): Archaea > Asgardarchaeota > Lokiarchaeia > Sigyniarchaeales > SOKP01 > Loki-b32. The sequence continues at coordinate 18,283 of JBHLRA010000032.1, forward strand.
ATATGTGTATAATCCTGATGTTCTTAGATATGGGAAAGGAAGATCTGAAACTGTTGGAGATAATGAATATAAACCTACAGATTACTATTATGCCGATCTTAATGGTACATGGGATAGTGATCAAGATGGAAAATGGGGAGAGTCTCCCCGAGATAATTTATATGGTTTAGATGAGATATCGTGGGATCCTGAAGTATACGTTGGAAGGTTACCCGCAGATACTGCGAATGAGCTTGAAATTATGGTTAATAAAACAATAAAATATGAAAGTAATCCAGAAATTGGTAATTGGATGAATAGAATGCTCCTCGCAGGAGGTATTTCTGATACCAGGTATGAAGAACCTCCAGATGGAGAGGATGAGTCTAGATTAACAACGTTTATTTTGCAGAATTACACTGTCTCAGAGATGAATTTTACACATCTATGGCGATCGACATATTATACACCTCCTGATCCTAAAGAACCTTTAACCGCAACTAGTTTTAAAAATGCTATCAATAAAGGTTATTCTACAGTAATTTTTGCGGGTCATGGAACGCCTTATCATTATGCAGATGCGTTGGGTAATATTTATTCTAATGTAGATGCTTATAATATATTAAATACTAACAATCTGTCATTAGTCTATGGGGATGCTTGCAGTACATCTTCATACGATATTAATGATAATAGTATAGGAGAATTTTTAATAAAAAAACAAGATGCTGGAGCTATTGGATATGTTAGTGGCTTAAGAGTAACATGGTATTATCCAGATGATTATACTCTAGGGGCAGTGAATAGAGGAAATGCGAAATCATTCTGGAGAGAATTTTTTGTTAATAAAAAATTTCAACAAGGAAGAGTGCTTTATGATTCGAAAATGTCATACATCAATAGCGACTATTACACAACGGGTATTATGATTGGAAATTATTTAACGCAGGTTTCAACAAATTTTGACGTTGAACGTAAACAACTCCTTACGTACTGTCTTCTAGGAGATCCAGAAGTTGATATTTATACAAATATACCTAAATCAGCTCTTAACCCATTTACTGAGAATATATATGAGGGTCAATTAGTATCCTTAACTATAAAAGATACTGATGGCAAAATTGTTCCTTATGCTCGAGTTCATTTTAGAGGTTCAGGTGAAAAATATTATACCACGTATGCTGATGATGAGGGTTTTGTGAGTTTTCGTATCCCACCAGAAGAAAATGAAAATTATAATGTAACAATTACAGGACATAATTTAATTCCTTCTTATTTTAATTTTACAACTCTCCCAGATAATACTCTACCTGAAATGATTGATGTTGAATGCTACCCAAAAAATCCTAAAACTTCAGTATTATCGACTTTTGATATTCAAGCTCGTGATAATAAATCCGGAATTGAATGTGCATATATTTTTTTATCTAAAAATAATTTTAGTGATATAAAATATTATGGATTATCTAATAATTTAGAAGAAAATAAAGATTTATTTCAAATACCAATAGAGAAACTGACACCAGGAGAATATTCCTATTGTGTAGTCTTAAGAGATTATGCAAATAATACAAATGTAATTTTTAATTCTGATTTTACTTTTTTAATACCTCAAGCGATAATTAATTATTTAATTCCTATATCTATAGCAATGATTATAGCAGTGGGAGGAATTACT
>JBHLRA010000033.1:0-11407 GCA_048883045.1 Candidatus Thorarchaeota archaeon
AGAAAAAATCGGAAAACATGATATTCAAAATTGCAAAAAGAGGAGACGTATTTATCTAATAACAGGGTTAAGGGTTGAGGTATTTAGCCGATTCAACGGCATTAGGTATAAGAATATATTTTAGTATCATGATTATCCGATCTTTTATTTACACTAGATATTCATCAAAAACTAGTATTTAAAAATTTCCTTTTTTCACATGACAAAATTGACTTTGCTAATAAGTCTCAATTTTAGTGAATTGTTAAGATTTATAACCATTTTTCTGGACTGAGTGATATTAACGAAATCTAAATAAAAATCATATTGATATTTACGATTTTTGGTTATATATAATTAATTTTAATGTATTTTTTTTGAAGTTTAAAAATATATTTTTTATTAAGATCAATTTTCTTATTTTTGATTAATTCTAAAAGAACTTGCAATAATAATGGTAGTCCATATTTTTGTTTAAAATGGTTGATGATTAATTTAATGAACTTTTTTTGATTTTTACTCTTTTTCAGATTTAATTTATAATTCTTGATTATTTTATTCTTCAGTACTCGTTTGATACTTTTATCATAGAATCTAGCCAATTTATATCCGTTGTAGTTTACACATAATAAGTTCCAACTTGGTATTTTGGCAAAATTAACATTTTTGATATAATAACTCTCAAATTTTGTCCAGAAAATTGTTTGATTCTTTTTTTTTGAAGAAAGTGAAAAATGTAATGCAAAGGGAATCGAAATTGTAATTTTATCTTCATAAAAATTGAAATTAACATAGTAAACCCTTCCACCGTACATCCAATGTAAGAAATTTTCGAGGTGACTTATCTTGAGATTCTTTTTATCTTGAGGAAATTTCGGTGAAGCAATACAAGCTCCATTTCCGTAAAGAATCCATAAAACGTAAATTCCACTTTTATTATAATCTTTAGTGCGTTGGATTAATTCTTTCACTGAAATTTTTGAACTTTGGACCTCTATTACTATTTGTTTGCCAGAGTTTAATCTAAAGTATACATCAGCTCTTCTATTATTGATGTTCTTTTCAAGAGATTTTTCCCTTACATTTTTACTATTTTCTGAGATAAATTTAAAAAATAATCTTTTGATTGCTTTATGATAAAAAGATTCTGAATTAGAACTATGAGTGGAAAAAAGATCGGACATGTGTCCTGGTAAATTTTATTTTTATCTTGTATTAAAAATTAAATCCTACTAAATAAATGTGGAGAGATAAGGAGATAAATAAATTATGATTATAGTAGAGAATTTTAATTTTTACTTAGATAAGGTAGATATTTTTCTTCTGAAATCTTAATAAGATTTTTATTATAATCGATAATCCTTTTTGCGATTTCTGGATGTGATAGCAATTGAACTTCTACTATTTCTCCTCTATCCCATAATAAATAGGGTGTATCTTCAAATGGAGCAATGGTTTTAACTTCTTGTATCCAATTATCTGGTAATTCGTTTTTTAGTTCTACGTCAAGCATCCTTGCCAGAAATATAGTCCATGCTCTAGGGACAGCAGTTATTAAATATCCTCCACCTCCTACTGCCACCCATTTGTTTTGGCAAAATTCTTTAGCAGATGTTTTGATTGTCTGAGCTATCTCCCTATATACTGCCAGAGAAAATCCCATATCTGTTTGAGGATCACCAAAATATGTATCGACACCAAGTTGAGTTACCAAAATATCTGGAGCATATGCTTCTAATAATTTTGGAGCAGTTTTTCTAAATAAATTGATAAATGACTTGTTATAAGTTCCAGGAAGTAATGGAAAGTTAATGGAGAATCCTTTTCCATCTCCCTCTCCAAGTTCACTAATACTTCCCGTTCCTGGAAAGAGAAATCTTCCATCCTGATGATAAGAAATTGTTAAAACGTTAGGATCATCATAAAATAACCATTGAACACCGTCACCATGGTGACAATCAATATCTAAATATGCAATTCTAATATCTTCTTTTATAGTCTTTAGGTGTTTTATCGCAACTCCTATATCATTAAATATGCAAAAACCTGATGCTTTATCCTTCATAGCATGATGTAAACCTCCCGCAGGATTAAAAACAATTTTAAAATCAGCTTCTTTCCAAACGGTATCAGCTGCTACAATAGAAGCACCACACACTAATGCAGAGGCCTCATACATTCCTTTGAATACAGGATTATCACCTGGACCGAGCCCATAATGATATGGGTTCACCGTTTTATCTTCTGGATTATCACTTAGTTTTTTAACAGCATCTATATATTGTGAGGAATGCACTCTTCCAATTTCTTCTCGAGTGGCTAATCGAGGTTTCATAAGAGTAAGCCTCTCATGATCTAAAAGGCCCAATTTTTCCATCAAACTATATGTTAATTTGAGTCGAATGGGTCTTAATGGATGACTTTTCCCGAAATCATATTTTTGGTATTCTTCTGAGTAGATTAAACCGACTTTATCGACCATAATTGGTATAAAATTTTAAATTCCTATTAATTTTAGTAATACAAATTTCAATTCTCTTTTATTATTCTAGGCAATAATTGATAAGTTTTAAAAAAATAATAAATATGTGAACTTGTATTGTATTATCAAAATATCATAGAAAAAAATAAATATATTTACTAATAATCTATATAAAATTATTTTTTATCCTAAGAGAATGAGCCAAAATTTCCGAAAATTCATCACAAGAGTCGGTCAACAATCTGAATTCAAACCTTTAAAGAATCAATTGCTTAATTATTTAAAAAAGGAAAGTGAAAATAAATATAAAAATTATCCACGGCTTTTAGAACTAATGGAAAACTATTGGGTTAAATACAAAGAACGTTCTCGTATTTCACATCTCTTAGTAGATTATCATGAGGAACTTTTTACGTTTTATTTAAATACATTTTTTCATTTTCGGAAGAAAGGTTTATCATTTGAAGAACCAGAGGCTCCAACTCCTGTTGATTTTAAATTAGTGTTTAAATATCATTATAATAATAAGGAAGTCGAAGTAATTGAAGCGGTGATAAATCAACTAAATATTCAAGCCACTACAGAGTCAATTTTGAAGAGGATTTTTATTTTCACTATAAGCTCTTTCGGATTTATGGTTGAACAAATATTCGGAAGACCTTTTGCTTTTCAATTTTTCGATATAAATGCAAATTCTCTGCCAAATAATGAATGGGAAGTAGTAGCAATTATTTCTGGAAGAGAACAATAAAATTTTCAATCTTTACTGAGAAAAGAACTTAAATCCATCATGTCATCTCCTCGCTTTACTTGTATCTTAGATCTTATTCCTTTGGCTTTCCGTTCTAAATATATAATTGCATCTAAAGGTATTCTTCTTGGAACACCTCCTTTCTGTTGTATTATTGCTAGTAAATAATCAATATTTTGTACAACGTCTGGGCTTATTAGCTCATTATACATAGTCTGATATACATAAGGTTCATTGTTCTTTATATTAATTAAATGATTATATGCCTCTGGAGCCAAAACAACGCGTAAAACAAAATCTATTTTTTCAGAAACAGAAATTACGCGTTCTTGAGCGGCGTCTTGTCTCTTTTTAGCCTCCATCATTGCTCTCATTTTTTTCAATCTAATTTTCTCTAATTCATGTTGATCAAAATTGTCATCATCCCGACTCATGTGACTATTTTCTCCTTATTGTTTATCAGCTTTCTACTGTTCAAATTCTTTTAATATCTAATGTGTGTATACCTTATATAATTAAAATAATGACGTCCCAAATAAGAAGTTTGCGGAGAATAATTAAGAATAGAAGTATCTATAAAAATTAAACAGTCAAGATATTAAGGAATTGATGTAATAATAAAACAAGATGCATGAAGTGATTAAAAATTTAAATATTGAAAAATAAGTGTATCTATATTTAATATAAATTAATTGGTCTGTTTAACATGAAATCTAAGCTTAAGTTTCCCATAATATTGTTTATTTCTTTTTTTTGTATAAATAATTTCTTTAACTTAATACAATTACCACAAAATTTAGATAAATCAATAGAATTTTCAAATAATTCCAAAAACGATTTTAAAGTAATTCCAAAATTATCATTCAATAATACAAATTTCTCATATTATAATCTATCAATTTCCTTTGATCCAATTTCTTCGAGTGTAACGGGAAATTTAACTGTAGATTACTATAATAATGATCCTCTTAATTTCACAAAAATTCCTTTTCATCTCTTCTTATCAGGAATGTTATATTATACTCGAATCGGAAGTATTGAGATCTTGAATGTTACCACTTTAAATATACCGAGAACTGCTTTATATTTTGAAGTAAATGAAAGTGCTCAGCTTTTATGGGTATACTTAGGATCAGAATTGGAACCTTATCATCGAATAAATTTTGAAATTAAATTCAAATCTATTATTCCTGATGGAAGTACAGAAATTGGTTTTGATAGAGCAGGGTCATATGGTTCTGATACCTCTCAATCTCGAATATATAAGTTTAGTGCCTTTTATCCAATGCCTTGCGTTTATGATAAATATGATGGATGGAATACCGATCCTTATCTTTGGGTTGGTGATCCATTCTATTATGATATGGCTTATTACAATCTCTTTCTTGAAGCCCCCAAGGATTATATAATTGCCGCAACCGGAGAATTAATAACAAAAACGGACAAAGGTGCAACTAATTTATATCATTTTAGCCCAATACTTCCTGTACGGGAAGTAACATTTTCAGCATCAAAATGGTTTATAGTAGAATCTAATATTGTTAAAGAGGTTAATGTTTCGGTGTATTACATACCAAAATCTCAACTTTTATGGCATACCTATGCTTTGACCTTTGCAATACAAGCCTTAACTCTATTTAATGATACTTTTGGTGAATATGTATATCCTACCTTCAATGTTGTTGAAGAATACACTGATTTTGGAGGAATGGAATATCCATGTCAAGTTTATATTACTGAAGTTCTTGATGAATGGTCGTATCCTTTCTGGTGGTTAGAAAGTATTATTGTGCACGAAACTTCGCATCAATGGTGGTACAACTTAGTTGGGAATGATGAAATTGATTGGGGATTTCTGGACGAAGGGTTAGCGTGTTGGTCGACAAGTTATTATGCAGAAATTATTTATGGTGATTGGGAATATTTCCAATATACTAGATACATTGATAGGGTACGAACCTATTATACAATTGAGGGCTTACCTTCAAGAATTAACGCATCTGTTTATGATGCAGTTCATGCAGACAATTATTATTTTACTGGATATTATAAAGCACCCTTAATACTTGAGAAATTACGCAAAACTATTGGTGATACAATATTTCTAAATGGATTAAAACTTTATTTTACGCAAGAAGTTTATAAAATTGCTTTATTATCCGATCTACAACTAGCTATGGAGAGTGTATATGGTTCTTCATTGGATTGGTTCTTTTTTCCATGGTTTGATAATCAGTACCTTCCAAAGTATAATTTTTTAGAATATACTTATTATGACAGTCAACAAATCTTACAGCTTACGATTAATGATCTTAATGAACCTTTAAATGATTACTCATATTCTCAACAAGTAGAACTTTTAATTTATGATTCTAATGGACTCGCATATGATGAATGGATATGGATAAACGGGACAACAACAATGAATATATCATTAATTAATAAACCAAAAAGATTAAGATTAGAATATGGAGATGAAGTATTAGTTCAATTGTATTCAGAAGATATTACCTATTTAGAGAAATCTTTAGAAAAACCACCGTTTATTCCGGGATATGATTTGAGTATATTATTTCTAATCTGTTTTGTACCAGTTGCTTTAATAATCTATAAAACTTCAGGTAGAATGAAAAAAAATCTGTAATAAACTAATTATTGATATTTGTATCAAAAATCAGAAAAAGTGGTCCCTCCCCCCGGAATCTAGTTGGATTCGATTCAAATCCGTATTTCGAGCCGGGGACCGCTCGGTTTCGGCTGACGTATCTTCATTAGCTACATGCTTTAGTACGCGATATTATCTACAGCCGAGCACTCTGACCACTGAGTTAGGGAGGGATTATTTTTTAAATTAAGTAATTATAGGATTTATATATTTTTTACGCTTTTTAGATTCAGGTTATCTAATAACGCAAAATTTTTCTCCAAAAATTAAAGGATAACAAAAATTAGTTTTTTTAAAAGTAAAGTTCAAAAAGAATTACTTTATAAGTTTATTATCCCAAAATTAATACTCCTAAAAACAATAAAATAATTTGTTATGAAAAATTTTTAATATATTAATCTATATTTTTATAAAATTAAACTAATATTACATATACAATTTAAATATGAAATAAAATAATGGGTGATAATCATCAGAGAAGAAACAGACTATACTGAGGCAATCGAGGCATATAAGAACGATCCTCTTGTTATTTTAGAACCATGGGGGAGAAGTATTGATCATCTGAGACTTACAATCATAGGGAAAAAAGGAACTCCTTATATGGATGGTAAATTTGTCTTTGAGATCAAATTCCCCGAGAATTACCCTTTCGCACCTCCATATGCCTATGCAGTTACTTTAATGTGGCATCCTAATATTGATTCCTCAATTCCCCCAGGAAAATTAAATATTTGTTTAGATTTAATCAATCCAGATTTAGTAGGAAAAGTTGATGCTTCAACTGGCGCAAGTGGATGGACACCAAGTAAAACACTTACAAATATTATAGAAGCTTTAAAAGGGATGATGCATGTTGAGCCTCCCTTCTTTAATCCAGGGGATCCATTAAATCATGAGGCTGGTGAACAATATTTCCGTGCTCAAAAGAAATTTGAGCAGAAAGCAGCCTCTTGGACTAAAAAGTATGCTATGGATTAAAGGCAATTAATCTTTTTTTATATCTTATTTTTAATTTTTAAGTTAGGAACATCTCCAACCAAATTAAAAAACAAGCAATGATAACTTTTAATTTGTTCATAATTTTTTACAATCTAAAACAAATGGATTAGTATTTATGGTTGATAAGACAGCATTACTAATTATTGATGTTCAAAACGGCTTATTCACTATTGAAAATTTCCCAATATACCATTCAAAAGATTTACTAACGAATCTTCAAAATCTAATAAAAAAAGCTCGTAATGCAAAAGTTCCAATATTTTATATCCAACACAATGAATCTAAAGGAAAAAGATTAGAAACTGGTTCTGAAAATTGGAAAATTAGATCTGAAATAACTCCAAGAGATGAGGATATTATTATCCAAAAGTATAATTCAGATTCATTTTTCGATACTCCATTAGATGAAGAACTGAAAAAACTCGGAATCTCGCGTCTTGTAGTTGCAGGCTTAGCAACACCAATGTGTATTGATACAACCGTAAGATCTGCCGTCAGTCATGGATATAAAGTAATTTTAATAGAGGATGCTCATAGTACAATTGATTCTGAAATCTTAAAAGCATCACAAATAATAGCGCATCATAATGATATATTGCAATGGTTTTCTACTCTTAAAAAAGCCGAGGAATTTGAATTTTAAATAATTTATTAAAGTTGATAGGTATGAATTTTAGATATTTTTAAGAAAAAATAAATTACATTAAAAAAATAAAATAAGAATTAATGTTTAATAAACAAATAGAATTTTTCACTCTTTTTTTCAAGTTTAAATAAATTCCCTTTTGTAATAGTCGCTAATATCTCTTCTTCTTTTGCGTGGTGGTCGTCAAATCCTAGTTTTCCTCCATTTTTTAAGATACGGTGCCATTCTTTGACAAGCCTTTCCTTATTTGGAATATCATGCAATACGTCAAAACATATTACCACATCTATACTTTGATTATCCAATCCAGTATCACAATCTGTCTGAATAGTTATGATATTGGTTATTTCTTTTTTAGCTGCTCTTTTTTGTACTTTTTTAATTGCTAAAGGGTGAATATCTGCAGCAAACACCTTCCCAGATTTACCAACTACTTCAGCAGCAGGAACTGTATAGCTACCAGAACCACATCCATAATCCAATACAACATCCCCAGCTTTAATTTCTGATTTTTTGATCTTTAATATAGGTGAATGAAAAGTATCACGAATAGAAAAGAAAAAGGACATAAATTTGAAATCTAGATTATTTTGCGATTTTTTTAAGCCACTCTTACTCATTTATTCATTACCTCCTTCATTATTTTCATCTGATTTTAAAACATGAAACATATCCATTGCAATATCTTTCAACTTATCTTCTTTAACTAAACCTATACCTTTATTAATATCTCCGAAAACTAAAATTTTATCTCCAGGTAAAATATCAAATGTTTTCCGTGCAGCAGCAGGGATTGTAATTTGACCTCTTTCACCTACTGTTACAGCTCCATAAAATAAGCTATGTCTTCCATGTCTAGTTATATGTCTTGGTTTTCTTTTTGCCATAAATAATCACTTTATATTATGTTTTTCATGTTTTTCATGTATTACATGTTTTTCATACATATTTAAATTTTTTGCTTTTCACTTCAAAATTTTATATTTCAATATCTAAAGATTTTAAAAAAAAACAAAATTCTACTATTAGGTAATTTTATAGTAAAGTACAATTAAGATGTTGGATCATTCCCTCAAGAATAAAAAAGTAATTGTGTTTGACTTAGACGGAACTGTTATAAAGTTAAAAGCTGATTGGAGCCTTTTGAAAGACATTTTAATTGATAAATTTAGAGAATATTATGCTGAAGATTGTAATGTTAAAAGAATTTCTTCTTGTCTTAATGAAGTCGTTCAAAGGGGAGATGAAACAATCTTACAGGACTTCTTTGACATTATTAGAGAATTTGAGTTAAAAAGCTTGAATCAATCTCATCCAATTGAAGAGACTGTAAATTTTATAATTAATAAAGAGTTATTTGGAGTTAAAAAAGAAGTAAGTTTTGCCATCCTTTCTCTAAATACTAGAGCAACCATAATTAAGGCTTTAAAACTAGCAAATATCACTAATAAAATAGATTATATCGTCGGTAGGGAAGACGTTAGGAAATGGAAGCCCTCTCCTGATGGATTATTCAGAATTCAAAAACATTTCAATGTTGAAAAAAAAGAAATGATTTTTTTTGGGGATTTGGAGAATGATCTAATGACTGGAAAAAATGCTGATATTGAATCTTATTATATAGACGATTTAATAAAATTGGTCAATAAAAAGTTAAATAATACTATATAAATTTAAAATAGATATCTAAAAAATTTATACCTTTTTAAAATTAAGGAGTTCCTCTTTTCTTTCAAAAAATTCAAATAATTTAGAACTGGTAATTTTATCTCTAATCTCATCTTCATTAAAATGATGATCATCTACAGAAAGAAACCCATCCTTTTTTAAAACTCGATGTAATTCTTTTAATATACTCATAGGGTTAGATAAGTCATGATAAATGTCTAAAAGCAATATATTATCAATACTATTATCTTCTAAATTAGTATTACGATCAGTTAGGATGGTTTTAATGTTTTTGATTCCTTCTTCTCTTGCCCTTCTTTCAACTTCCTCAATCGCTAAAGGATGAATATCAGCAGCAAAAACCTTTCCTGTATTGCCAACTACTTTTGCAGCAGCAATAGTATAACTACCCGGTCCGCAACCATAATCCAAGACTATACTTCCCTTTGTAATGCTAGTTTTCTCAATTTTTTTAGGAGGGGGATATTTTTTATCACGGTTTTGAAAATGTTTGATCATAAACCTAAAATTGGATTCACTCATTGGTTTATCCTTTTTCATTTCTTTTGAGTCATCTCGCTTTAGGTTATAAAATAAGAAAAAGGAATAAATTCTACATAAAAGCAATTATTACATTAAATTTCTTAATTTCTGACTCTGTTAAAGCTTTTCCCAGAGGCGTTAGGGAGACAATATCATTACTTCTTACTTTGAGTGATGTTAACTTTATGTGAGGGTCTTTTAAAGAAGGCATATATGGATTCCAATAAATCTCTTTGGTCATTGGGTTAGTTATCATCCACAATTCAGGATCTAACTCGTAACCAGTTATCTTCATGGCTGTAAAAATATAACCTACGTCTGCATCAAATGGTACTGCAATTTGTACGTTTTCTTCACCTTCAATCTTGCCACAAGCTAGACAATCTTCTCTTTTGATAATGTCTAAATGATCAAATAATCCATATATACCATTATAATTTACATAAGGTGGATCCATAGGTGGGCCTATATTTCTTCCTTTCACTCTAAAAAGGAGTTTTAATGCTTCTTGAGATTGTACACTGGCAATGACCGAGCTAACTGATTGAATAGCAGCGATTTTATTACCGAGAATATTCTCCATTTCTTCGAATTTATAGTCAGGTCCAAATGTTTGTTTAATATTTTTTTTCCATTCCTCAATTTCCTCTTCAGTTAATAGTTCTTTTTTTTCGGGTGAAACATTTTCATTAAAAACCCTCTCTCGAAGTTTTATTAATTCTTCTTGAGCTAATTCTTTTAATTTTATAACCTCATCATTGAGATTTAAATCAGGTTTATGTCCATATTTCTTTTCAAATTCTACTTCAGCTTTAATTACGCAGTGATTCCTATTTCGTGGTAAACCCTTCAATGTACATGCTGCAACGAGTTTATCGTCAGCAGGAGGTATTGGTACAAGACATCTATAACAAGGAGTTTGATCTAATAATTCTGGAGCATACTTCCAATCAAAAACGTTTTCAATTTCTTTTCGTATTTTATTAATCACAGGTGTTATATTCTCTGCTTTTATATTCTCAATTTCTTCTTCTAATTCCTCAATTCTTGCTTGAGCTCGAAAATAATCAGGATATTCCATTTCACTAATTTCCCAGAGCCTAGTTTCAACTAATTTATCAATCTCTCTCTCTTTATCCTTATAATGTAAGCCAGAGCCATCAGGAATGACAATCTGGCAGTGCCCTTCAAACCCAACGGTGCCACCTTCAACCATTGGCTTTTTCAGTCTTAGACATATTTTGTTTAAGTCTAATCTCGCGTTAAAATTATCTAGGGCTGCTACTATCACATCAGATTCTTCATAAACAGAAATTGGTAATTTCTGAAGTTTTTCAAAATAATAATCAACCTTTAGATAGGGATTCATTTCTTTTAATCGTTCTGCTGCAACCTCAGCTTTGGGACGACCCTCATCACCAGGTTTAAAAAGCATTTGTCGTGATAAATTAGAGGTTTCAATGGTGTCTAAGTCAACAAGGATTAATTTTCCAATTCCCATCAAAGCAAAATCCTTCGCTATTTCACACCCTAGAGCACCAATTCCAATAATCATTATACTTCCATTATCAATAGTCTCTTGATCCCAACCTTCAATTAATTGTTGTCTAGCATACATACGAGACTTAATTATATCATCTGTCTTTTCAGTCATTTTAAAATACGCTATTT
>JBHLRA010000033.1:11507-15091 GCA_048883045.1 Candidatus Thorarchaeota archaeon
TCTTCAGTTTTTCTTCTTTCAATTTCTGCCTCTCTTTGCTTATCTAATTGTTCTTGTATAGATCGAATCCTTTGTTCCTCTTTTTTAACTCGTTCCTCTAATATGTTAGTATTTTTTATTTCAGTCTGAATATATTTTATTTCATCATCCCATCCAATTTCTTTGAATTTTAAAATCGCATCATTAAAATTTTGATAAGCTTTTTCAAAATTATGGTATGCTGACCATTTCTTACCTTCATCAATAAGTTTTAATCCATCATCTCTTAACTTATCAATTTGTTGCCTTTTTAGAATTAAATTTCTATATTGTTTTTCTTGCTCTTGTTTTACCTTTTCTTGTTCTATGCGTCTCTTTTTAACTTCTTCTTGGAATAACGCATATTCTTTCTGTCTTTGTAAACGAGCTTGCTCTTCTAATCTTTTCTTTTCTAGGAAATTCGCTTGTTCTTGTTGTAGATCTTTAATCAATTCATTTAAATTGTTAATCTCTGGTTCCCATCCAATATTTTCTTCTAAAATACGCCTAGCTTGAATATATAATGAAATTGCTTCATTATAATTTGGAATATGGTATTTTAAATACTTTCCTGCCTCTTCCAGTAGAGAATAAGCAGATTCTCTTACACTCATCTGTTTCTGAATCATTTTTTCTCGTTGTTTCAATGCTAATTGTTGAGCTTCTCTTTTTTCTCTCTCTTGCCTTTTTCTTTCATCAATTAGTGCTTTTAATGCTCTCTCTTCTTCTAATCGCTCTAATTCCTTTTGATAAATTAATTTTTCTTCTTCTTCTCTCTGTTTTTTAAGTTTTTTAATGCTAAGCATAGTATTATTTATAGCATCTGTAGGAAATTGCAGCTCATTCAAAATTATTCCTGCTCTTCGATAACATACCAAGGCATTATCATAATTATTTTCCTTAAGGAAGCGTTCTCCTTCATCTATAATCTTGAAAGCTTGTTCTCTTCTTTGTTCTAATTTTTCTTTTAGCTGTTCTCTCTTTAAAATTTCTAACTTCTTTGCTTTTAGTCGTTCTTTCTCAACACTTATATCCTCTGCTACTCTTTGCTTTAGTTTCCACTCTTCTCGTTCTTTTTGTATAGATAATTCTAATTCTTTTTGCTTTCGAAGCTCATATTCTCGCTTTTTTTCTTGTACTTTGAGGACTAATTCTCGAATAGAATCTGTTGCAAAGCCAATTTCATTCAAAATTAACTCAGCTGCATGATAATATTCAAGAGATTTATCATATTGGGATTGATTCATAAAAATTTCAGCGTCTTCAAGAAGATTAAACGCTTCATCTTTCCTTTTTTCCAAATATTCTTTTAATTCTCTACTTTTTTCAAGTTCTGCTTGCTTAGCTTTCAATCTTATTTCATTTATCCTCACACTTTCTGCTATTTTTTGTTGAAATTGAATTTCTTCTTGTTCTGCTTGAACCTGAAGTTCCAGTGCCCTTTGTTTGGCAATTAATACTTCTTTATTTTTCTCTTGAAGTTTATGAATCATTTCTCTCACTGAATTTGTGGGAAAACCAATTTCATTTAAAAGTAATTCTGCTTGCCTATACTTTTCAATAGCTTGAGAATATTCTTTTTTATTGAAATAACTCTCACCCTCATCCATTAAATCAAATGCTTCTACTTTACGCTTCTCCATTTGTTGGAGTAACTTTTCCCGTTCTTCGATCTCAATTTTCTTTGATTTTAATCTTTGTTGTTCTATTCGCATACTTTCAGCAATCTTTTGTTGGAATCGTTTTTCTTCTTCTTGTTGCTGCTTTTTTAATTGAATTTCTTGTTCTTTCTTTTGCTCAATTTCTCTTTTTCTAACTTCTATAGTATTAATTGTATCTTGGAGTAATACTAAATAATCACTAGTCCATCCAATTTCAGTTAGAAGTTTTATTGCATTTTGATAGTTTTTTAGAGCTTGATCATAATTCTTTTGGTCAAGCAATGAATATCCATTGTCAATTAATTTAAATGCATCTTGTTGAGTTGCTAAATGTTGAGCAGTAATCATTTTTTTAGTTTTGATTAATTCTTTTTGCTCCAATGCTTTTATTTCTTCCATTTCTTTAAGAATTCTTATTTGTTCCATGAATGCATAATTTGCCTTTTCGGCCTCAAGAGATTCTTGAATGGATTTTTGTTTTAATATATCTATTTCTCTTTTTTTATTCTCAATATCCTGTATTGCTTTATTAATAATCGGAATTTCATCAATCCATTGAATTTGAGCAAAGATATTAGCGGCATCATGATATAATTCGATCGCTTCATCAAATTTATTCTGAGAAAGAAAAATCTGAGCTTCATCTAATATTTTAAATGCTTCTTCTTTTCTTTCCTCACAAAATTCAAATTCCTTTTCTTTTTCCCTAAGTGTAATCTCTATTTTCTTTAATTCCTCTTTATGTATTAATAATTCCTCAGTAATTTTTTGTTGAAATTCTTCTTCTTTTTTTTCTCTCTCTAAAGCAATTTTTAATTCAAGTTGTTTTTTTAGTTCTGCCTCACGTCTTTTGTTTTCAATAGTTATAATTGAATTCCTAATTAATTCAATTTCACTATCCCATTGAATTTCGTTAAAAATTTGTTCAGCATTTTGGTATGACTTGATTGCTTCATCAAACTTACTTTGTTCGATTTGTTTTTGAGCTTCTTCTAAGAAATTAAAGGCTTCCTCCTTCTTGATTTCATCAATTTTCTTTAATTCTTCTTGCTTCAATAACTCATTTTGTTTTTCCCTCATCCTTTCTTGTTCTATTTTCATGTTTTCTATAACACGCTGTTGAAATAATAGTTCTTCTTGCCCCTTTCTTGTTTTTATCTCAATTTCTTTTAATTTATTTAAATCATCCTCTCTTTTTCTCTGTTGAATCTTCTGGATCATTTCTCTAATAGCAGTTGTTGGAAAGTTTATTTCATTTAAAATCAATTCCGCTTTATGATAACTATCGATTGATCTATCGTATTCTCCATGATTTAACTGAATTTCAGCTTCATCCATTATCTTAAATGCCTCTAACTTACGTTCCCCCATTAACTTTATAATATCTTCTCTTTTTTGCAATTCTATTTCTTTAGTTTTTATTTTTTCCTGTTCTATCTTAATGTTTTCACTGATTCTCTTCTGGAACAAATCATCTTCTTTTTGATGTTTTAATGAAAGCTCAAATTCTATTTGTTTTTCAGTTTGCCTTTCTTCTTTCTTAAATGAAATAATTTGAATTGTATCATATAATAATTTTAAATAAGCTTCTCCCCAGCCTATTTCTTTTAAAATATTTATTGCTTTTCGATAATTTTTTATGGCTTCTTCATAATTTTCAGCTTCAAGCAAAACATCTCCATCTTCAATCAATTTAAATCCTTCTTGCTGTTTTACTAGTTTTTTAGCAGATAGACTTTTTTGTTTTTCCTGCATCTCTTTTTCTCTTAATAAGCCCTCTTTTTTCTTCTCTCTTTGATATTTAATCAAGTCTATAAATGCTTTGTCCTCAGTTTCTCTTTTAATTGACTTCTGTAGATTTTTTTGTTTATTCAGCTCATCTTCTTTCTTTTTATTTTTAATATC
>JBHLRA010000033.1:15191-18386 GCA_048883045.1 Candidatus Thorarchaeota archaeon
AATAGAATTTTGGATTAACGTAATTTCATTTTGCCATTCAATATCTGCGAAAAAGGTAATTGCGTATTGTAATATTTCGATTGCTTTATCAAAATTGGATTGTTTCACTTCTTCTTGAGCTTGATCTAATAGCTTAAAGCCTGCTTTTCTTTTATCCTCCCGAATTTGCTTTTCTTTTTCAAATTCTATTAATTCAATCTGTTTTTTCCTTAATTTTTCACGTTCTTCCTTTAAATATTTAGAAATTTGTTTTTGAAATTTTTCTTCTTCTCTCTCCCTCTCTATAGCAGCTTGGATTTTTTTTTGCTCCTCAATTTTTTGTTGCTTCTGTAAATTTTCAACTTCTTCTATAGAATCTTCAATCAATGGAATTTCTTCGGTCCATTGGATCTCAGCAAAAATATTTGCTGTATTTTGGTATGCTGTAATAGTTTCATCATATTTTCCTTGTTTCAAGAAGTCAATTGCAGAATCTAAGAATTCAAAAGCAACATTTCTTCGTTGTTCGAAAACCTTAATTTCTTTTTCAGTGTCTTTTACAACAATTTCCTTCTTTTTTAAGCGTTCCCGCTCTCGATTTAAAAGTTGTGTAATTTTCTTTTGAAATTCTAATTCTTCTCGACGTCTATCCTCTACTTTCTTCTGTTGTTCATATTCCTTAGTAAACTGCGTATGTTTCAGAAGTTCTATGTTAGAAATTGTATGTTTTATCATTGTGTGATAAGCCTCCCAACCAGAGCCTAAATCTTTAAGAATTGGTAAAGCTTTTTTATATTCATTGATTGCGTCATCAAACTTTTTACTTTTTAGAATTTCATCCGCCTTATCTAACACTGTGAAAAGATCTTTTTCTTTCTCTACTTCATCACCTCTCTTGGCCTCAAACTCTCTTCTTTTAGCGTCAAGTTCTTTTGCTGATTCAAATATTTGATCCTTTCGTTTTTTTGAGATTGAATCTTGAAGTAACATCAAATTTTTTTGCCGCTTTTCTTTCATTTGTTCAGCTTCTAATTCTCTTTTTTGCTTATTTTTTATACCTTCAATTAGACTTATAATTGGCTGAACATATGAATCCCATTCTATGGATCTAAGAAGTTGAACTGCTTCATTTAATTTTTCGATTGCTGAATCATATTTTTTTTCTCTTTCAAGTCTATTTCCAATATCAATTAGATTAAATGCTCTCATTTGGATTTGTTCATCATGACGTTTCTTTGTTTCGAATTCCATTAATTTTTCCTTTCTTGATTCCGCTTCTTTTTCTAAAACTATTTTTTGTTCTTCAATGTCACTTGTAAATTTTGTTGTTTCTTGCTCTTGTCTAACCTGAAGAGACTCAAAATAAGCTTTATCATTTTTAAGTTTTTCAACAATTTTTTTTATTGCTTGAGTTTGAGTCCCCCACCCTATAGAATCTAATAATTCAATAGCTCTTTCATAGTTCATTATCGCATTGTCATATTTTTTATCCTTTTCAAACGTTTTAGCAGCGTCTATATACGAAAATGCTTGGTTTTGTATATCTTCTTCATGTTTCTTTTGAATTCGAAATTTTTCTATAACTTCTGTTTTCTCAACACTAGTTTTTTCTCCAAACATACCAACAACATGAGGTGTTTCATCTAATAATGCTGATGGAGCTTGTTTGTTTACTTCTATTTCCTTTTTTTCGAACTTTTGAATACTTTTTTGTTGTTGTGCATCTCGTGCTAGTTTATTAATTTTGGATCTAATATTTTCAAGTTGAGCCTCAGACCATCCAGCTTGGACTAATAGATTAATTGCGGATAAATATTGTTTAATAGAATCTTCAAAAAAACCATCATCTTCTAGTTTCTTTGCTCCTTCTAATAAACTAAAGGCTTGATCTTGTAATTGTTGAATTTGAGCTTTTGTTTGAATTTGTTGATATAATTTATCTTGTTTTATAAACTCTTCCAATTCCTCAATCCTATTATAGATCTCCTGAACTCTGTGCATCAAAAAACCACTAGCTCTGAGAAGATCAGCTGCTTTCTGATAATTTGTAATTGCTTTTTCTACATCTTTCCCTTCTTCAGATTTTTGAGCAATTTCTAAAAATTTTAAAGCTTCTTGGGCTAATTCTTCTGGATTTTGCAATTTAAACTAAGCCACCTAATTATAATTTAAAATTAAAAATGCAAACACTTTTCTTACATTAATTTAACCACACTAAGTAATTAAACTTTTTATATTGTGATTATTATTTTAACTAATTTAATGAAAACGATATATATTTTTGAATTTACGATAAAATACAATCCAAATTTTTAAAATAAAATACAATCATCAATGAATTTAGACTATGGATGCTAAAAAAAGTAATATCATCATAGATTTTGAACCAATTTCAAGAAGAGTGATTTTTTCAGATGAAAAATCTCTTTACGAAATTCTTTCAGACTTAGATGTACCGATAACATCGATCTGTGGAGGGTTAGGAACCTGTGGAAAATGTAAAGTTTTAGTTCAACGCGGAAATGAATACTTGAAAGCTCCAACAGCTTCTGAAATGAAATATATTAGTAAAGAAGAACTTAATAACGGTTGGCGCCTTGCCTGTCAAACAAAAATCGATAAAAAAAATAAAAAGTTTCTTGAAACACAAGAATCGCCTCAATTTCGAGTTTTTTTACCGAGTGAGTTCTTACTTGAGGATTTTAAGATATTAGTCTCAGGGATAAGTAAGGGAATAGAACTTCAACCGGCTATTGAAAAGATCTTCATTGATGTAAATAAACCATCATTAGAGGAACCTAATGCGGATTATGAAAGGATTAAATCAACTTTATTCTCTATTAATTTAGATTTAAAAAAAAAGGATAAAATTGATATCGATTTTGATGTCTTAAATAAAATTCCCACGCTCCTAAGAGAAAATCAACATAATATCACTTTAGTACTGTGGAATAATACTAAAATTATTTCATGTGAGCCTAGAAATACAATTGAAGAAAATTTTGGAATTGCTTTTGATATTGGTACTACAACTATTGTTGGTTATTTAATAAATTTAAATAATGGTAAAATTTATGCAGTTGATTCTAAACTAAATAGTCAGACTGCATATGGAGAGGATTTGATAACACGATTAACTTATATAAAAGAAGATGAGGAAAATCTTCAAAAATTAAATTCTCTGGTGATAAAGGATTTAAATGAGATAATTTCAAA
>JBHLRA010000033.1:18486-19745 GCA_048883045.1 Candidatus Thorarchaeota archaeon
TAAGATACTCGCTGTAGGTTCGTGTGCAGCAGGTTCTGCCTTAGAAGGCGCTCATATTGGAGATGGAATGAGAGCAGCTGCAGGTGCTATTGATAAGATCAAAATTAATCCAATAGATTTTGAAGTAACTTATACAACAATTAAAAATAAGAAACCAATAGGTATATGTGGTTCAGGATTAGTTGATGCAATTGCAGAGATGTTGAAATCTAAAATCATTACAAGAAGTGGTAATTTCAATCGAGAAATTACCAATCATGATAGATTCATTAAAAAAGATAAAAATAACGAATTTATTATAGTGAAACGAGAAGAAACTTCTTTAGATAAGGATATAACGATTAGTCAAAACGATATTAGACAGATCCAAATGGCAAAAGCAGCGTTTTATGCTGGAACTGAGATAATTTTAAATAATTTAACGAGTAACCTAAAGATTGACCAAGTATTCCTTGCAGGTGCTTTTGGGAACTATATTAATGCTAATAATGCTAAATTTATTGGGATGATTCCTGATATTCAAGATGATAAAATTTATCAAATAGGAAATGCAGCGGGGATCGGAGCCCAACATTGTTTATTGAATAAAAATCTGCGAGTTAAAGCACAAAAGTTGTTAAAGGATATTCAATATATTGAAATTGCTGTGGATAAAGGATTCCAAAAAGAATATGCTGAAGCTATGTATTTTCCTCATCTAAATCTTGAACATTTTCCGAGTTTACAACTTTATAAAGAGATCCCTAAAAGGTAAATTCAATATCTGATTTCAATAAAAATTCCTTATTTAATTTTAGGATTAAATTCATTTATTAAAAAAAAAAAAGAAATTGATTATTAAATCTGATTTAGATAGGAGAACCTTATTCAGGTGCTTTCATTCCGATCATTTCCATTGCCTCTGCTACTTTGAAACAAATCTCAATAGTATATTCATATCCTTCGATGTCATGATACATAACCATAGCATTTTGTTGTCGTGTAAGAGCTTCATTAAGTTTACCTTCCTTTACTTCAGCGATATATATAGATCTTACCTTATCTCTTTCAACCTTTAATGCATTTGCGACTAATTCTTTTACTAGGGATTTATCTGGAGGAAACGCTTTTCTCTCCTCAATATATTTTTCAGCAGTCTCAGTTCCCTTATTAAGGGGGAACCATGCGGTTACAACAATATATGGCATAATTTTCACCTCTTTAATAATTAGATTCCTTTAAAAATTGGTTTTTGAACCACAGAAAAATTTAATAACATA
>JBHLRA010000034.1:0-19711 GCA_048883045.1 Candidatus Thorarchaeota archaeon
GGTCCAAGTCTAAGCATTTCAAGTAATACTGAAAATTCTCCTGAATTATTTTGATAAAGAGGGACATTTAAATTTCCAGAGAAAAATAATCTATCCCATGACTGACGTTTATTTGCTTTTATAAATAATCGAATTGCTTTTTCTTTGAAAGATTTTTCAATAGGAGTGCCAATAGGGCTAATTGCGGGAACTATCTCATTCGATGTGCATTTAATTTTCGCAGAGAAAAGACTCCTATTAAAAAAGCCTCCTAACCAACATGTTCCTAATCCAATATCGGTAGCAGCTAAGATGATTATTTCCATAAGATATCCATAATGCTCTCGATTATATTGAGATTTTTCAACAGTACCTACTATAAAATCTTGAGCTCCTTTAATTAAACCGTAGGTTCCTAACTTTTTTCTTTCATTGGGATCAAATTCAGGAACACTTATAAGTTCAAATCTCGCTTTTCCAGCATAATCGCTAAAAGGGCTTTTATGTTTAAGATTATCTAATATATTAATTACTTTATCTTTTAGACTTTTCTGCAGAGGTTCTCCAGAATAGGTTCTCCGAGAAGTTCGCTCTTGTATTATTTCCATGATTGGTTTAGTAAAATTCATAATAATCTTTTAGAGTAATTTTAAAAGATATGTATCCAATGATCTGGCATAATAAGCGGGAAAGCCAAGGAAAAAAGAAATATTCCACAAAACACAATAAGATAGGCTACCCTAATTTTAATACTGAAGTACAAATAAAAAAACATAGATATTGCCATAAGTATTGATGCACTAGTACTAAATACTAAACCATCAAATAAATTTGTTAGAATAGAGATTATTGAGATAACACCTGAGAGTGTCAAGTAATAACCATAATTCATTTTGTTATTTAGTCCGATGAAGATATTAATTATACCAAGACAAATTATAAGAATTAAACCTGGGACTAATTTGTGCCAAATAAATATATATATTTCACCAAATTGAATTTCATCTACAGTAGGTGGTGTGGTGAACATAAATGCGGGAATAAAAATGAAAATTATATACCAAAAGGTAGCAAGAAAACCGCTTAATATAAAGAAAGATGACTTTTTGATATTATCATCTTGTTTCCTTAATTGAACTCCAGCAAGAATAAGAATTAAATAAGCAACGATAAGAAAAAAATTAATGATGTCTGGATTTGCGAAATGATAGATAATTACCATATATAACCTTTTTAGTCTATTTTAAATCTAAAATATAAATTTAATTTCTAAAGGTGAGAGGTATATAAAAGCTTTATTCTCATAGTTTTATTAAATCTAAATAAATTGATAGAAAGAATATTAAAAACTTTTTACTTCTCACGATATTTCTTAATGGCATCTTTTAAAGCGTCAGCAGCTAAGTTAGAACAGTGTAGTTTAATTGGAGGAAGTCCATCTAATGAATTGGCAATATCATCTCTAGTAATTTTTACGGCTTCTTCTAAAGGCTTACCTTTGGCGATCTCAGTTATCATTGATGAGGTGGCAATAGCTGCTGCACACCCAAACGTTTGAAAAGATATATCATCAATTATTTTTTGCCCATTTGATTCTTTCACTTTAATGTATATATACATTAAATCACCACACGTAGGATTTCCATATTCTCCAACCGCATCTGCATCTTTCATTTCACCCATATTCCGCGGATTTCTAAAGTGGTCCATCACTTTTTCAGAATAAATGCTTAATCACCATATAGTATGTCTAATTCTATTAGAAAAAAGATATTCTTACCTTAAAGATTTATGGTTTGTTTCTTATTAATAATAACATTTAATTCAATATTAGGAGTTTTCTCTTAACAGGTAATGACACCTTTTCCACACCTAATTCTTCCACATATTCTACAACTTCTGTTAAATTTTTTGCAGATTGATGAAAAAAACAAACATGTTTGGGTTCAAGCGCTTTTATCATTTCCCGTAATTGGTTTTTATCAGCATGGAGTTTTATCTTTAAATGAGGAGCAAATTTATTTAATAATAAAGCTCGAAATGGCATTTTCCAAGTTTCAGAAAATTCAATTTCTTCGGCACCCTCCACTAGATCTAACCCTGGTTGTTCATGGATTGATCCAGCAAGGAATACAAAATTATGAGGATTCCGTCCTATTACATTAATTATATTTCTTATTAATCCATATGAAAGATCTGGAGGATGGGATATAATTATATTATTTCTTTTTCGAAGAAAATTTAGGTTAGTATGATCAAACCATCTGAATTTTATACTATTAAACGGATTTGCCTTATCTCTAATTAATCTTGAAATCGGACCGTAGATGTATTCATATCGATGGTTGATAACTTGGATGTTTTTCCTTACCATCATATCTACATAAATATTAGGTCGTTTCTTGAAACCACGCTTTAGTTGTAGTTTTCTAAAGTATCTCCAAAAAATTAACATGAAACTTATAGCCAAACTTGATGGATCAGCTCCAATTAAAGAACTATCTCCATATTCTGCTTTTTGCTCTAAAAATAAAATTAAGCTATGGAATTGATCAGAGATATTTCCAAAATCTTCTTGTGCTGCAGTTCCATCAATTAATAAATAGTCTATAGGACGAGATATTTGTTCTAAAAAACGTCTTGTACCTGCAAATGGTGTAATATCAATATAAGTATAGTCTCCTGTATATAAGAACCTAAAATCATTAATTTTTGCCAACATCATTAAAGCACCAGGCATATGACCGGCATGGAAAAATGAGAGAAAACAATTTTTTTCTTTAAACTCGATTTTTGTACCGTTTTCAACATATATTATATTTTTAATTATATTTCGGTATTCTTCTTCTTCAATCTCTTCAGCATTTTCTTGTTTTAAGAAGTTTGAATCCCTGAGTAGATATAAGTCTAGTGTAATTCTAGAACTTAAAATTGGTACATCTGGATAAAGTTTTATTAATTCCTTTAATCCGGAAACGTGATCATAGTGACTGTGTGATATGAATATAGCATCAATCTTAGGATTTTTTGGAATACTTTCTAAAATTAAACCATCTTGGTCAGCTCGAATAATATTCTTTCTAACTTTTTCTTCTTCTAAGATAAGCTGCTGTAAATTCTGGATATAATCTTCAATATGTCGTATATCTCCTTCAATTTCATTTTCTTCATCCTTCTCTGAAAGACCACAGTCCAAGAGGATATTGAGTTTCCCTAATCCTAAAATATGGCAATTATGATTCGGTTTGAGGACAATAGGGTAGATTGTTACTCTTATATCATTTTCAGAATCATTTGTAAGAGAAAGACTAGAGAAGTATTCATCGTCAAATTTTTTTTCTATATTATCAATTGCTATGCAAAGCTCACATTTTCCTACAGGAATTCCCGTGATATAAAAATACCATCCATATTTTTTAACCAAATTCTCTAGATTGTCATACATCTTATCACCAACGAGAGATTTAATGACTATAACCTTTTCCTTATGATAATAGATTACTTTTCGGATACCTTTTTTTTCTTCAATTGGTATGAGTTCGTCTTTTATGAAAAAATCATTAAGTACTTCTTTTATAGGTATTTGAGTTAATTTATTAGATCTAATTATTTTTAAATAATGATTATATTCTTTAGTCTTATATAACGGTCTCATGTTCTCCTTTTCTTTTAAAGGAATTATTGTCTCTTCAAAACGATATTCCTCTCTACTTATGGTTCTTTCTACTTTTGGTTCCTTTTTTTTTTCAGGTTTTTTCTTTTTAGGTTTTTTTAATGATTTTTTTATAAAAAAGAACCAACCATAGTCTCTTATTAATCTGTCTCGATTTAAAATAACATCTTTTCCATGATCACTAATTAAAATTAGAATTCTCGCTTTTTGACAGTAAATAATCTTGGAGATAGAGTTTTTTGTTTTATTCGAGATATTAGTATTTTTATTAAAAAAATGATTTAAAACTTCTTTGATATCTTTTTGAGGAATTTTCTTATTTTCCATAAATTTGAGTTTATTTTTGTATGTATTAATTTTGTATGAAGCGTTGATATCTTCTCTTTTTTCAAGTAAAACAGTTTTATCTAAAAATTTAAATTCCTCATTACTCATTAAATAGAAGAAAACACCTTCTACAAAAATCCTTTCGAATTTTTTTAGATTTTTAAAAATTAAAATAGTTAATGATGTTCTTCATGAGGAGAATCAGCAAACATATATTTAACTCCTTTTTTTAGAGGAGATATTTTTCTCAGCCTTTCAATAATATGTGGTAATTTCTCCAATAAGTAGTCCACATTTTCTTCTGTGGTAAATCTTCCTAATGAAATTCTTAAGGATCCATGAGCATCTTCTGGTTTCAATCCAATAGCTAGTAATACATGCGATGGTTCTAATGATTTTGAAGAACATGCTGAACCTGTCGAAGTAGCAATACCTTCCACATCTAAATCTAATACAATTGATTCTCCTTCTATATATTTAAACCCTAAATTTACGTTGTTTGGGAGTCGCTGAGTAGGATGTCCATTCAAAAACGTATCTTCAATATTTTCTGTGATCCATTTTATAATTTTATCTCTTAATTTTATCTGTCTCTTTGATTCAGCCTCAATCTCTTCTTTAGCAATTTCTACAGCTTTAGCAAATCCAGCAATCCCTGGAACATTTACAGTACTTGGTCGCATTTCTCTTTCATGTCCTCCACCATACATCAAAGGCTCAATATATTTTCCCCAACCATCTCTTACTCCTTTATTGCGTATATATAACAAACCAACACCTTTAGGGCCATTAAGTTTATGAGCTGAAGCAGATAACAAATCGATATTCATATCATTTACATCAATTGGAACTTTTCCAAATGCTTGGACGGCATCGGTGTGAAATATAATATCATTGTTTTTTGCTATAGTTCCGATTTCTTTTATCGGTTCAATGGTACCAATCTCGTTATTAGCAAACATAACACTGATTAGAATAGTTTTCTTAGTTATTGCACGTTCCAAATCTTTTATATCAATTAATCCATATTTATCTACTGGTAAAAAAGTTACTTTAAAGCCTCTTTTTTCTAATTCTTTATGTGGATTTTCTACCGCATGATGTTCTATTGCTGATGTAATTAAATGATTTCCTCTTTCTTTATTTTTAAAAGCTACACCCAAAATAGCTATATTATCTGCTTCTGTTCCTGAAGAAGTGAAAAAAATATCATCTCTATTCGCATTAATTAGCGATGCTATCATTTCACGTGATTTTAATAATACTTGCCCTGCTTTTTGTCCTATCGAATGTAAGCTTGAAGAATTTCCATAAGTTTCTTTAAAATGTTTGGTAACTTCTTCAATAACATTAGGATCCATAGGGGTTGTGGCTGCATTATCAAGGTAAATATATTTTGAATCGTTCATAGTCAACAAATACCAATAATTTTAATTATTCAATTTAATATTTCATGTTTAAATTATTAATTCTTATCATGAATTTTTATAAATAAAGCTAATTTTTCATAAATTAAGAATTATTTTAACTTCCAAAAACAGTATTTGAAACATAAAAATGAATTATAAAAAATCCAATAACAAAACTATCGATCTAATCGTAGAACACGAACTCCTTGGAGTTTCTCCTGAAATGATTGATTGGTGGTGGGATCATATTGATAATACAGAACGTTATAGACTATGGCATCCTGAAGACCATAAATCTTTTGAATGGGAAGTCTCTCCCGAAGATATAAAAGGGCACGTGGGAGCAATACATCGTGTAGTTGAAACAATCGAAGGAAGACCAACAACATTAAGAATTCGATGGGAAGATCCTAACTCAACACCTATAAAAGCTGAGTTTAAGCATAAAAATGCAGGGTGTGTTTTAAATGATAAAGATAAACCGATGAGTTGGATTTTACATGAATATCACTCAATTCCTAATGGAACTTTCTTACGATCAACATTTCGTTTACCAACTATAATCCCAAATTCGTTTATTGAGCATTTGAAAAAACATAATATAGAAGAAATAGGTTATTTTGCTGAATTTTTACCAAAATTATATGAAGAAGAACGGTGATTAGAACAATTTGAAGCTTATGTGGGGTATGACAGGGACAGGTTATGTTCTTCAAGAGTCCATTGATTTAATGAAAGAATTGCAAGATGGTTTCAATGTAGATTTGACTGTTATTTTATCAAAAGAAGGAGCAGCAGTCATTAAGTGGTACAAAAAGTGGCTAGCGCTTAATGAAGCTGTCAAAAAAGTAAAAATTGAAAAGACTCCGAATATTCCCTTTTATGCTGGACCTTTACAGCTTGGTAATTATGATATGTTTTTAGTTTGCCCTGTTTCTGCTAATAGTGTAGCTAAAATCGTGTATGGTATAGCAGATACTTTAATAACTAATTGTGTGGCTCAATCTATTAAAGGTGGTCAAATGGTTTATATCTTTCCTTCTGATCAAGATACTGAACCAATTGTTACTTCTCGACCTAATGGTTCACCTTTAGTTTTGAAGATAAGAGATATTGAAATTGAAAACATAAAAAGACTTAAACAAATGGAAGGAATTTTTGTTATAGAGAAGTTTGAAGACATCAGAACAGTAATTTTGAAAAAGATTGAGGATTAAGGTTAAAAAATTAGAATTTAAATTTAGGTTTCAAATTTCACAGGTTTTATTGCCCCTTCTGGACATGATAATTCACATTTTAAACATCCTTGACATTTGGCAATTTCTTTATACTTATACCTGATTCCTTCTTCTTCTCTTCCAACTTTTTTAACGATATCCTTATAAAAAAGATTTTTAGGACAGAATTTCCCATCATTTTCAAGACATTTTTCACACATTGAGCATAGAGAATGGTCTATCTTGATACTAACGATCTGATCTGGATTTATAATAGAGGTTACTTCTATAGCATTTCTGGGACAAACTTGAACACAGTTTAAACAAGCTTTGCATTTAACATAATCTACTTTTCTAATACCCTGTTCAAAATAAATAGCTTTAGCTTTACATGCTCGCATACACCGTTCACACCTTACACATAACTCCTGATCGATTTGAACAGGTATGAATTTCTCTTTAATAGTGAATTACCTCAAAAAGTATTTTATTAAAGGTTAATAGTCTACTTAATCAAAATTTGTGTGTTTATTAAATGTATTTTTTATAGAATATCAAATAAGACTCATATCAATCTTAGAAAAAGTAATAAAAAAGATATAATTTAGAATAAATTATTACCTTATTGAAAGTATCCAGTATATTCTTTTCCAGTTCCAGGTAATTGTTGCTGTTGTTGATATTGTTGTGCCTTCTGGGCGAGTTCAAGCATCTTAGCTTTAATTTCCTTTCCTTGTTCAATGAGTGATGCTGTATCTATCGTTAAATTATACATTTTATTCAATACCTCCAGAATACTGGCAGCTCCTTCTGGAGTAGGAATCTCTAATACAGGAGTAAACAATGCAAAAGCATTCAATCGATTAGTAAGAGCTTCATTTAAAACTGTCGCCTCAGGACCGACTATGATTCCTTTCTCAACTTTTGTAATACCGAATTTTTCAAGATGCTCCATCATCACTTCTTCAGCAGCATAGTAAACTGGATATTCATCAATTATTCCTCTCTGTGGAATTCCCTGAAAGATAATAATTTCTTTTGCTCTAACATCTTCAGATAAAGCCCAATTACAAATAGTTTTGCTAAGGTCGTTATAAGCAGTCGGAATTTGAAAAGGAACTTCACAAATACCTACAATCAAATTGTGCTTTTGAGAATAAAGCAATCTGAAGGGATGTTTTAAAACGCCTGCATAAAATACTGAGATCGGTGGTAGATATTCAGAAGTTATAAATCCAATTTCAACTATGTCTGGTATCTGTTCAATTAGAGTATTGGCAACAATAGGACCAATTAATCCAATACCGGCAAAACCTAAAACGAAAGTTGCACCATTTTGAATTTCAATACTTAAATCTTCAATAATAATACTAGATTTCTTACCTTTCTCACAAACATATTCTTTTTTTACCATAACTTTCACCGTTTATATCGATTTTTATTTTAAGTTGTATTTTTGATTATATTGTAATTTCTTCTTATGTTATTTATTGAGCTTAAATTATTAAAATTAACCGATTATAGATCATTAAAGTGAAATTTAATCTTAGATTTATTTTATTGATTTAAATTTTTATTATAAATATAATTTATAATCTTAATGAGTATTTCAAGAAAATTTCAATAATTTCATGTTAAGTGAATATCATGATTTTAGAAGTAAAAGATCTAACGATTCCAACATTAGATCAGAAATGTGTCATAATAAATAAGGTCTCATTTAGTGTTAAGGAAGGATCAATTCACGCTATCATTGGTCCAAATGGATCTGGAAAATCAACTTTAGCATATACTATAATGGGATTGAATTATTATAAGCCATCAGGAGGTAAGATTTATTTTGATGGAAATGACATTACAGATATGAATATAACAGAGCGAGCTAAATTAGGAATAACATTGGCATGGCAGGAGCCTGCTAGAATTGATGGTTTATCAATTCCAAAATATTTATCTCTTGGTATTAAAGATAAAGAGAATAAGAAAAAGATAATTAAGGAAGCTTTAGAAATCGTAAATTTAGAGCCAGAAAGATATATGAATCGAACAATTGATGAATCTTTAAGTGGAGGAGAAAGAAAGAGAGTTGAATTAGCAGCAGCAATTGCAATGAGACCACGATTAATAATGTTAGATGAACCAGATTCTGGATTAGATTTCATTGTAATCGAAGATTTTTTAAATATTTTTGGAAAAATAAAGGAGTTAAATATGACAATACTTTTAATTACCCACAGAGAAGATATAGGGATGGTTGCAGATTATGGAACCCTTATATGGAGAGGGGATTCTTTATTAACAGACGTATTTCCTAAAGTCATGCTAAGATATTGTGCTAAAGCAGGATTAAAAGAATTTTGTAAAAGAAAATTATTTAATGGCAAAGAAGCTTGTTTTGATGAAGATTATATTGATAGAATATTTAGGGAGGAACAAGGATTATGAGTAAAATCGAATATCCAGAAGAAATTTTAGAAAGTCTTGAAGATTATAATATTGATATAAGAGATTTCTTACCTGGACATGGAAAGGGCGCCAAACTTTTATTAGATTTTAATAAAATTAGTGGAGTAGAGCAAGTAGAAGGTGTTATCTTGAAGGGTAGAGAAATTGAAAATGGAATTGTTGCAGATGTTGTAATTAAAGAGGGCACTAAAATTGATGACCCCGTTCATTTATGTTTTGGTGTAAATAAAGAAACAGGTGTCCAGGAAATATTCCCCAGAATTATTGCTGAAGACAACACTAATGCTACAATACAAGCACATTGTAGCTTTCCTAAAGCTAATGGACTTATTCATAAAATGTTT
Organism: Candidatus Thorarchaeota archaeon; assembly: GCA_048883045.1. Lineage (GTDB taxonomy): Archaea > Asgardarchaeota > Lokiarchaeia > Sigyniarchaeales > SOKP01 > Loki-b32. Next base: position 9,416 of record JBHLRA010000034.1, read on the forward strand.
GGCCATTTTTACATAGGAAAAAATTGTAATTTCACTTACAGTGAGACTCATTATCATGGTGAAAATTCAGGAGCATTAGTTGCCCCAGTAGGTTATATGTATGTCGGTGAAAACAGTGTTTTTGAAAATAATTTTAATCTCACAAGAGGAACTCCTGGAAAAGTAAAAATAATGATTGATATATATGCAATGAAAAATAGTGTGGTAAAATCCAATATCAGAGCATTTGGAAAATGTAAAAAAGATTCGATAAGGATTAGGGATTCTGTATTTCTTGAAGGAGAGTATGCGAGAAGTGTCATTAAAATGAAAGCAGCTGCTAAGGATGGTGGAGAAGTATTAATGTATGGTATTACTGAAGGAAATGCCCCTAGATGTAATGGTCATGTAGAATGCAGTGAAATTGTGTTAGGGAAGGGATCTATATGTAGAGCTCGTCCATTTATTAGGGCGATTGACCCTACATCGAGTGTTTCACATGAAGCTTCTTTAGGAAGATTTCCTCAAAAATGGCTTGATGAACTTGAAGCAAAGGGTTTAACAGAGGAGGAAGCTACCCAAATTTTAATCGAGGCAATGCTTCGAGAAGAATAATTAAAAAATATGAAAATTAGTGAAAGAAGATGAAGGAAAATACAAAATATCATAATTATCGTTTTGTTGGAAAAATGATAGTGGATGAAATCGAACCTTGGTTTGATTTTACAACAGTAAAACCTTGGGATGATCCCGAAATTCCATGGATATTAGATAATAAAGTAAGACGTGAAATTTTACTAATACTTGCGGATACACCAAAGACTTTTCAAGAGATCTATGAATGTGTTAAATTTTCACCTAAACCTTTATTAATTACAAATGAGGAATATGATTGTCAGATTTCCTATCAATGGACAAAAGAAACTATTGAAAATCATCTTATGAATTTAGAATGGTATAATCTAATTAAATTAACCAATAATAAATATGAACTAACCATACCCATCATTTCTATAATAGAGTCCAATAAATTAGAAGAATATATCGTTAAGTTTATAAAGAACTTGATTACAATTATTAAACAGTTAAATGATGAGATTAAGGGAAGATTGGTTGATTTTAATGAAGAGATTCCTTTATATGATATTTTAATTGAAAAAACAACTGAAAAATTATATGAAATACTCAAAAAAGAAAATTTAGTTCCTGATACACCTAATTTAAAAATATTATGGGCAGAACAACTTAGAGCAATTAAATTTGGAGATTGGTTAAAAAAGAATTATTAAAAGAATTGCTACTACTACTCTGAAACCTTTTTAAAAAATATGATTAATGATAATTAAAAAAATTAAAACTAAAATAGTAGTAGAAAAATAATAAGAATTAAATATTCAAAAAACAAATTTATAGAAATTAGTTAAAGCTTTTAAAAATTTAAGAAATCACAAGTTTTAAGAAATTTGATATAATGAAATTAGCTTTATTATATTTTAATCCTATCATTGGTCCTGAGATTTACTTTTCTCATCCAGGTTCGATTTTAGAGAAAGTGGGCAAAAAAATGTTAGGGTTTTTTGACTTAGATATGTCAGATAAGTTCTTTGAAGTTTCATTAATTGAAGAAGAATTAAAGATAACAAACTTGTACTTTGAAATAACTTCCTGTTGGGCTCGTGGTAATAAAGAAATGTTAATGCTTTCTATAATTACTGATAAATACTTCAAAAATGAATTACTTTACGATACAATGAAAGAATTTTCTACTAAAATAATGTCAGCAGTAAATATATATAAAGCTTTTTATCCTAAAGGATTTCTAAAAGAGAATGATCCAGAGATTGATTTAAAAGTAAAAGAATTACATGAATTACTTCTGGAATGTTATGATAATTTAGGAGAAAGGTTAAAAGAAAAAATCGATGATGAAAAAATAATTAAAAAATTTAAGAAATTCAAATGGTAATCAATTTGGAAAAGACTCATTTCATTTACATAGCTGGACTTATTATTATTTCAATAATTTCTGCCTATGTATTAACTGTAATACCTCATGGAGCTCCAATCATTGTATTAGAATCAAGTTTCTTCTTATTCGGTCTTGGTTTGAATAGCACAATTTTATTATGGACTATAGGAGGGTATTTATTATTAAGGTGGATTAGAACGAAAAGAAAAAATACTTCTTTATTTATTTGGAGTATATCCTTTTTCATATATAGTATTACGTTTGTAGCTCATATCTTTAGAGCTTTTGGATTTTCTAACGCTAATGAGAATTTGTCTGCTTTCCACTTTTTTGCTTGGAGATGGGGAATGCCATGCTTTTCTGCGGGAATATTATATGGAATTTTATTAATTCTAACTGAAAATAAAAAATTACAACAAGTTCCTAGCATTTCTGTACTTATTCTTGGCTTCCTATGGTTGATAATAGGATTATTTATTATCCCTTCAGAAAATCCCATTGAACTTACAATGTATCTATTTCTTCATACAATTTGGATTCCCATATGCTTTACTATGTCCTATATTTTCGCATATTATGGATATAAAGCAAAAGAGATAGGTCCTAAATTAGTAGGACTTGGATTTTTTGTTCTTATGGTATCATATCATGGATGGGCTCCATGGCATTTTCAAGATGTAGTATATTTATATTTCATATGGTATTTTTTATTTTTACTTTCTCTTACTCCAATCTTATTAGGATTTGTTTTAATGTCTGTTGAAGAAAGACATAAATAATGTGTAGATATAAAACTCATTAAGTTTTTTTAAAGGTTGTCTAATCCTAAATACTCTAATTTTTCTTTACTAGGATACCCTGAATTAAGATCAAATGTTCTATATTTGTAGTAAAAAGCTTTTAGTTTATCAAAATTGGGAGTATTACCTGCTGAACCTCCTTCATTAACAGGTTTTAATAATATTTGAGGTAATCTATCATCTTGAGGAGTGATACCCATCTTGAGGTTGAATAGTCGCTTCATCATATAAATTCTCTCTCCCAATTTTTTAATGCCTGCAAGATTAAATTCCAATCCTGTAGCAGTGTTTATCATGTTTATCAAAATTTCTGGTGTTAAACTGGTCATATTACAAAGTATCATAGAATTATAGATAGCTCGATAATCTTGTACCAATGCACTAACTATTGCCATTTCTTCATCATCCTGGTGCCAATCAATCAACTTAATTCCGTAATCTTCAAGTTGAGAGCCAAACATCAGTAAAAACATATCACATGATTCATGACATGGTCCTCTTGGAGTTCCTAACGCGTAAGCTACAGCCATGCCATAAATGTGTCGCAAATCATGATAAGGTACTTCCATTCCATACACTGTAGCAATTTCATCCTGAGAGATATTAAAATTTCTGCCTACTTTATCAGAACCTTCTGCCAGTAAATTACCAATTCCCTCTCTATATGCAATTTTTTTCAGCATCTTGAGAGCAGCATCAATATTGCCCCATTTTGGTTCTAAGCCATCAATGTCTTCTGATTTAATCTTCTGATTATTAAAAATGTAATATATAAATCCAATAGTACTACTTCCACTAATTGTATCAATTCCATAATTATTACAGAGATTATTTGCTTTTTGTATTGATTCTAAGTTGTCGTTTAAAATCAAGGACCCAAAACCTGCTACAGTTTCATATTCTGCAGCCTCAATTTCATTTTCTGTTTGGTAATTTCCTTCCTTTACAAAAGCTTTATGAGCACATCCAATTGGGCAAGAGAAACAATGGTATTGCCTAATGAAAATGCTTTCAGAAGCTGTTACTCCTGAGATTTTATATGCTTTATCCCATTTACCTAAAGTCCAATATTTTATAGGCAAATCTCCATAAGCATTAGCCGTATCAACAGTTCCTGATGTACCGAATTTACCAAATACTTCAGTTATATACGCTTTCCTAATAAATTCTGTTGCATTTTTGATGGATTCTTTAAAATTTTCAGGATCAGCAGCCGAAAATATTATTTTATCACCCTTAACAGCGATTGCTTTCAAATTTTTTGAGCCCATTACAGCACCCATACCGGTTCTTCCTGCTGCTTTATCTTCCGAGGCGATTATGGCATACTTGACTAGATTTTCCCCTGCTTGTCCAATACAAGCAACTCGTGTAGTTTTGGACTTTAATCTCTCTTTCAATATTTTTGAAGTCTCAAAGATACCTTTTCCCCACAAATCAGTAGCATCTTTGATTTTGACATCGTTATTGGTTATTTCTAGATAGATAGGTTTATTTGAGGAACCTTTTATTATAATTCCATCATATCCGGCTTTTTTCAATTCAGGACCGAAGAAGCCCCCACAATTTGCCTCGCCCCAGATTCCAGTTAAAGGCGATTTTGCACATACTACAAATCTTCCACTGGTGGGGGCATTAGATCCACACAATGGTCCTGTCATGAACATTAAAATATTTTCTGGAGATAATGGGTCAGTATTTTTATCTATCTTGTCATATAAATATCTACAGCAGTACCCTGCCCCACCAAGAAAATTTTTGGCTATTGTTACATTCAAGGCCTCGTCGTTAATTTTATTATTGTTCAAATTAAGAACTAAAAGTTTGCCTACAAAACCATTCATTTGAATATTCATCTCTCACGCTTGATATTAATATTTACATACCGTTTTTTAAGAATCTATCTATTTTTAATGGATCTAAAATATCATAATTTGGAAATTGAGTATTCTAATAAATATTATCAATAAATCTTTTATCATACTGATAATTAAAAAATATAATAATTAAGATATGTGGGAAATTATGGGAAAAAATGACTTAAAAGAAGGAGATGAAGCCCCTTTATTTAAATTAGATTCTTATAATGCCGGATTAATTGATTTATCAGAATTTAGGGGACAGAAAGTAGTTTTAATATTCTCAAGATACTTTGGCTGTCCAATTTGTTTGTTGGATCTCTCTACTTTAATGAAACGAAAGGCAGAAATTGAAAACAAAGGAGCAAAACTCATATATATTACTCAATCAGGTGAAAAAGTAGCAAAAGAGTATATTCAAAAGGAAAGTATTGATTTTCCAGTTATTCCAAGTTCTAAAGATGAATTATATAATGAGTATGGTCTTGGATTGATGACCGCAGGAGCGTTTACAAAAGTAAGATCAAAATTTAAAGAAGCTACAAAATTGGGTATTGAACATGGTGAATATGAGGGTTGGGAAAAGCAAGGACCGGGACAGTTTGTTGTAGATGAGCAAGGAAAAATAATCCATGCTTTAAAAGGATGGCTTGATGTGGATAGCATATTATCTATTCTATAATAGCTTTTAAAAAACAAGAATATTAAATAAATTATAATTAGTCTCTAATATTAGGAAATAAGAACTATTTGAGATTAGAAAAGGGATAATATTTTGCAAAATGAGGATGAAATTTATAAGAAGCTTCATAAAGAAATTGATGAACGTCTGCCTATTGACTTTCCAGCACATAAAACTGGTTTAGAGATAGAAATACTGAAGCTTCTTTTCACACCAGAGGAGGCGGCTATTGCTATCCATTTAAGTGCTCTGCCAGAACCTTTAGATAAGATATACAAACGGGTCACAAAAAGTGGTATATCAATCTCTAAAGATAGGTTGGAGGAAATATTGAATAATCTTAATGAAAAAGGAGCTATCCAGGGAGGAGGTTCTATTTATGATAAAAAACATAATAGAAGAAGATATAGGCTACTTCAGTGGGCAATTGGTATATTTGAATATCAATTAGGTCAGGTTACAAAGGAGTTTGCTAAACTCGCGAAAGATTACTCTCTTGATGTGTTCTATGAAGAATTTCATAATAAAAATAAACCTGGGCAAATGCGTACTATCCCTATTGAGAAGAGCCTTTCCCCAGATTACACTACCAGTACATATGACAATATAAGAGATATAATCAAAAATAAGGTCAATAAAATTGCCATAATGAACTGTGTATGCCGTGAGCAGCAGGACGTGCTTGAAGAACCTTGTATACTTTCGGATACTCGTCGATGTTGTGTTATGTTCAATGATGCAGCTGAAAGAAGAATAAAGGATGGAAGAGGTAAAGAAGTTTCTAAAGATGAGTTCTTTGAGATTCTAAAGACGTTTCAAAAGGAAGGTTTTGTACTCCAACCTGAAAATAGTCAATATCCAGAATTTATGTGTGTTTGCTGCGGATGTTGCTGTGGTGTGTTAAAAATGGCTAAACAGTATCCAAAGCCCGCTGAGTATTACTCTAACAACTTCTACGCTCAATCTAATCCAGAGCTTTGCAATGGATGTGGAGTCTGTGTGAAACGATGCCAGATGGATGCTATTACACTAGAGAATGAAAAAGCGATTGTAAATTTGGATAGATGTATTGGATGCGGAAATTGCGTTCCAACGTGTGGAATGAAAGCTATGAAACTTTATAAAAAGGATAAGAGCGTTAAGCCTCCAAAAAGCTCTACTAAAATGTATATGAAAATGATGATGAAGAAAAGAGGTTTTGTTGGTACCCTTAAAATGGCAATGAATATTTTACTTGGAAGAAAAATCTAGCTAGAAAGCTATTTTTTTGGAAAGATTAAGATCTTTAAAGATAAAAATTAAAAAGTAAGTGATTTTTGATACTGGTGTGTTTTTTTTTGTTAAAATAGTCTCAATTCTTTCAAAATATTACCTAAATATTACTTACTTACTTAAGAAAAAATTATGTGTTCTTAATATATATCTAGATATCTCTCTGCTATTATATAAAAAATGATTATTTCAAAAGTAGATGATACGGAACCTGTTCTGAATCTTAAAGATTTATTCTATGAGCCAGAAATTGTTAATAAAACAATTAATAAGCCAGCAGATGAAATACAATATAAAACAAAACAGGATAATTTTAAACTCCTTACAGATATTCAAAATGTTTTAATAAATTGTAGACATCTGACAAGTAAAGATAAACTTCTTTATTGTCAATCCCAGCGATACTTTATGAAGCAGTTTTTGCGTGAAATTAACAAGCGATAAAAATTATAAATAATACTTTTGAACTTCTTTTATAACTAAGTTGATTAAATCTTTAGGATTACCAATTCCATAAAAGGTTACTTTATTAAGAAGATTTTTAAATTTTTCTTTGGGTATTTTATTAGAACCTATAAAAAAGCCAACGATTTTATGTCCCTTTTGAGCTAAATCTAACATGATTTTTTTTGCTTTTCCCCAATTATAGATACCAAAATCAGTGATAATGAAAACAAGAGCTTTTTTTTCAGCTTTATCACATTGATTTGCTACTTCTTTAATTGGTAAAAAGGTTCCTCCACCCTGATACCTTAAAAGCACATTTTCAGCTTTTCTATAATCAGAAGTCCAATGACAGATATCTGCTCGATTTGAGAAATTAATAATACTAAATTTTGCACCCTTAGTAGCAGCGTAGTGTAGGGATGCAAAAGCAGCGACTAAAGCAGTATGATATGGACCCTTACCACGATTTGATGTTGATGTATAGTTCCAACCCATAGAACCAGAAGAATCTAAAACAATTAGAAGATCTGGTATTTGTTGCTCAACCAAATGACTTGGACCTTTTTCATATGCCCATTTTCTTGTAGTAATATTAGGTATAATTACTGGACTATTTAATAAGCTCTGAACAATATCTAATTCTTCTAATCTATCTCCTATACGCCAAATTTCAGGATAAATGGGTAATTGTCCTCCCGGTTTTTCTTGAAAAATTCGTATTTCTATTAGATTTTTTGCTATTCCTCGATACCAAGTAGCTAAGTCACTTCCATCAATCAAAATTCCTGCTTGACGTGCTGGTCCACCAAATTCAGAATAAGGAATATCTTTGGCAAATTCCTCAGATTTTTGTCTTAATTCATCTTCATTACCTTCTTTTAATTTGTCCGCATTTTTATTTTCCAATGGATTATCCATGATTTCTAGAACATCTTTTGGTACTTCTAGAAAAGCTCCTCCAGGACTTTTTCTCTTTTCCTTATTTTTATCTAATACACCTCCAATACCTATTAGAGTGAATGTGTCTTGAATTATTGTTTTCAATAATCTCGCTACTTGAGATACTTTTTTTTCCCAAGTTGTCTCGTCCTCGAAATCTTTGAGTATTATTTTTATTACCCTTTCTGCTAAGGAATCCATATCCTTAAGTTTCTCATCGCCGATAACGTCTTTTTTCCACATTTTCTCATATGCACGAAATAAAAATTTACTAAAATTACTAATCGGTCCTTTGCTTGTGATATGTTTGTAGGTTTCAGCCATTTCCCATTCAATGAGATTAGAATATTCCTGGTATAATTTATTGTCGATAATTAAATCAGCAAAAATATTTACGACGATAGGAGCATAATTTTGATTCACATGAACCATAGCAGCTCTTAAAAGTTTGGCATGCGTAAGACCATCATAAGGTATAACTTGATAATGAGATACTTCATGAAGAGAGATAATGTAAAAATAGTCGATATATTCTTGATCATCTTTTAATAGAGGTGTATTAGCTAGATTCATCGTTATTTGCCATCGGTGTTCAGGATCGATATAAAATCCCTCTAAATGTGTATAATCAAAAACATAATTTGGCTCGTTTAAGGGGGGGTAATAAAATTCCTTTAAAGTTTTACTCCAGGCAATATTAGCTAACTTTATTGTTTTCTTTTCTTTTTCTGTTAACTCTTTATTTGATTGTTTACCTTTTCTTCTTCTTGATTTAATCATCTTTCCTTATTTGTATCTAATCTTCCTTTTGTATATATTCAAAATTATTCAAAATTGATCTCAATCTTAATGCTTCAGATCCACCAGAAACTTGAATATTTACTAAAGAATCTTCCTTAATACCGGTTACATTTATCTCTATTAGCATATCTTCAGTGCGTATTTGTTTAGTTTGTCTTTGACTAAACGCTTCCTTCAATGGTTGATCTAAATTAGAAAATTCAGCTGCAATATCTGCCCAAACTTCTTTCCAATAAGCATATTTTATAACATAATCAGTTACTGTTTGCTTGAAAAGTTCTCGATTGCACCATTCAATTAGATCCCCTCTATTAGGGAAATCAATCTCTTCTAGAAGATTATTTCTAATTTCTGCTAATTTATTTATATCACCATTTTTCGCTGAATCTTGTATTTGTTGGGCAATTGGCGGGTAATCTTTGTTATTTACTGAATTTACAAATGGTATTAAATCATACTTTACAATTAAATCATTTTTTTCAAACTTTTTTAATTCCTGTAAATCATTGTCTTTAGGAGTCCCTCCCCGAAATCTATCCGTAATTTTATAACAGACTTCACGGTTTTTGAATCTTTTCTGAATTGTTTTCAATATATTATTAGAAAATTCATATTTATTTCCAAAATATGGAGCTTTATCTATTTCTCTTTTAACATATATAACTCTATGCGATATTACATAGGGTGCTATAGTATTTACAATATTAACATCAATCTTATTTAAACCTAATAACCAGGCTAATGCTTTAGAATATCTTAATAGATCTTTGGCAACTCTTACACTTAATATCGAATCAATTTTATTACAAATATTTTGAGTCGTATTGAAATGACAACCTGAACATAATCCTGTACTGGGTTTTAAATCTTCGGTATTACCCTTATCTACTCTTGCACATAAAGTAAATTCTCTAATAATTGCATGTATATAATTGTTTACTTCAGGAGTGAATGAGATTCTATTGACGTAATACCAAATTTCCATTAAATCATCAATAGTCAATATTTCGGGAACTTGAATCAATTCATCCATGCCTGAGTATTTCTCATCTTTACCTGTTAAAATAAGTTGTAGATCATGAGATCCTGGCATTGAAATAGGAACTGAAATTCCAAATCTATCTAAAAAAGGTTGAGATAATTCAAATGTACCAATATCGTGGGGATTTATCGTCGCAAATAAGCAAAATTTATTAATTGTTGTAATAGAATCGTAATATTTAACGGTTCCTTCAGCAAGCAATGATAATAAGATATCTTGAGCATATGGAGTAAGCCGATTTACTTCGTCAATAATTTTCCAGAAATTTGTAACAAATTGTCTCCATACAACTTCCTCTTCACCCTCTTTCATTAATTTTCCTAGCTTCAAAGTTCCAATTAATTTCTCTTCCGTAAGTTGAGGGTGCCCTCTGATGATTGAATTCTCAATATCACTAAGTGAACTTGCTGTGAACATGCGACCTAAGTACTTTACAAGTGTAGTTTTACCTCCTCCATGACCCCCTATAAGTAACATTGCGGAGTTGGGAACTATAGCATTAAGGA
>JBHLRA010000035.1:0-19618 GCA_048883045.1 Candidatus Thorarchaeota archaeon
GTCATAATTCCTTTTGGATATTTTAAAGATGAACATAAATTTTATTTAAATGTGAGGAGTAAGGAATTAGAATCTAGTTTTGAGTTACATGCCTGGGCACCATCAAATTTATTTAAACATGTTAAGTCAGTTATCCGAATAGATAATAAATATACTGAATTAATCCCCATAGATGATTATAAAGGATATTACTTTCAATTTAATAGTTCATTTAAAGGAAATGAAACAGGAAGGTTATTTGATTTAATTAATTTACTTGTGGACATAGATAAAACTGTAGATGAGACAGACAAGACACCTCTTTTCTACGCGATGGATTCAGAAATAAAAAATTTAGTTACAAAGAGCAATGAGTATTTATTTGAGTTATGTCATACATCTATTTCAGTAGATACTAGGAATATTCTCCGAGAATTAGAACGGTTAAAGTTTAATATTGATAATCTTTCAAAAGAGGAAATATTTAATTGGTTAGATGATATAGTAAATTTCTATTCAGGTAGGAAATAAAACGGTTAAAAGATCAAACATAATCGTTATTTTATACTATAAAAGGGATAATTTTATTTAAACACTATTATTATTAGCATTATGTGTTTAGCAATACCAGGAAGAATCTTAGAAATTGAGGAGAACTCCGCATTAGTAGACTTTGATGGAATTAAACAAAAGGTTATAATAGCATTGATCGAAAATCCTGAGATCGGTAAATATGTTATTGTTCATGCTGGTTATGCGATAGAAATGATAAATGAAAAGGAAGCTATGGAAGCAATAGAACAATGGAAGGAAATTGCTGAAGATCAAGATTTGAATCTCAGAGATATGATTTAAGATCTATATATCGAAAACTTCTTTTTTCAACCTTTTTAATTTTTCATATAATGACTTAATTGATATAATTCCTATTGAACTTGAATTATAATCGATAGGTGATTTACCTTCTAAATCAGCTTTTCCAATTTCTGGGTCAAACGGAATAGTGTGATAAAGGGGTACTTCCCAGTTTTGTATTCTTTTATTGATAATTTCTTTTTGCGATTCATCAGTTATTTTATTTGCTATTAAATATATATTTATAACTCCTAATTTTTTAGAAAGCTCTATAATTTTTTTACACAGATCTAAAGACTTTTGAGAAGGTTCTGTGACAACTAACATTACATCAATCCCTTTCGCAGTACCTCGTCCTAAATGTTCTATACCCGCTTCAAAATCGACTATAATTACTTCATCTCTTTTAACAAATAAGTTGTATAATAGGGTTCTTATTAAAGCATTTTCTGGGCATAAACATCCTGTAGCAGGTTCTTCAATTCCACCTAAGACCAATAATTCTAATCCTTCTGGACCTGAAACCTTATATTTGTCAGGAATATCAGAAACATTTGGGTTGATATTATAAATTCCTGGTCCAGCTCCATTTACATAAGTTCTCTCCTCAATCATAGCTTTCATTTCTTTGATTGGAACGATATTATTTTTCGTTTCCTCATCAAGACCTAATGTGTAGCTAAGATTCATTGCGGAATCATTATCAATCGCAAGAACTTTAAAGTCATCTTTTGCAAACAATCGTGCTAAAATGCCCGCAATTAAAGTTTTACCAACTCCTCCCTTTCCACTTACTGCGATTTTCATAATTAATTTAGTACTAATTCCAAATAAAATAAACTTTCTTTTTATACATTCAAATAATTTAGAGAAAATTTCAAAACTAGAATAAATTTAAGACCTCAGAATTTAATATTAAATAAGATATACTAGTGAGGTCAAAATGCCAATTATCTATGAGTTGTTAAGGGATGACTATTCATTTGAACAGGCAGAATCGATCCAATTAAAATATCAAAAAATAATTGAAAAAGAAGTAGAAAAAATAAATATTTTAGATATTAAAAAAATTAAATGCCTTGTTGGTGTAGATGTATCTTATTATAAAAAAGATAACTATGAATTTGGAGTTGCCTGTGCAGTATTATGGAATTTAGATAAAAATAAGATTGAAAATTATTATATTACAAAAGATAATATTAATTTTCCGTATAAATCAGGATTTTTGGGATTTCGAGAATGTAAAATCTTGTCAAAAACAATTTCAAAACTTCCAGACAGGCCAGATCTCATAATATGCGATGGTCATGGCAGAATCCATCCAAGGAGATTTGGAGAGGCAGTTCATCTTGGATTAGCACTGAACATAGCCAGTATAGGTATTGCAAAAAATCCATTTATTGGTTATAGTAATTGGAAAGATATTGATAAAATTAAAGGTAATAAGTCCCCTGTATGGTTAAAAAATCCAAATATATGCCCCCAGAATACATTTAATGAATTATTAGGATATGCTGTTTGTTTGCATGATGGTCTAAAACCTGTTTTTATAAGTAAGGGATATAAAATAAACCTTGATATTGCTTTAAGAATCTGTTTAAAAGCAGCTAAGGGACATCGGCAACCAGAACCGCTATATCTAGCAGATTTTTATTCTAGAGAAGAGATAAAAAAACATCTTTAAACTGTTTTGCCCATATCCTGCATTTTTTTTGATACATTCATTAATTCATTGAAAATTTTCGAATTTTCTTCTGGATCTATTGTTTGCCTTAATTTTTCATTCAATTCTTTCAGTTTTAAAATCAATTCAATGAATTCTTGTGGAGGGTCTACTTGATAATGATATTCTTTTTTTCCATCTTTATTAATTTTAACATATACCCACTTTTTCGCTTTCTGAGACCAATTCCATCTGTCGGGTGTAAAAAGTCTCCTACCCATAATCTAATTTCCTGTTAATAAGATATGTATGTAAATTTAAAGAATAATTATTTATGAATATTCCATAAATGAATACATATTTGTCAGAAGAAATAAATTCTAAGAATTTTCATTTAAAACTTTTATTGCTAGCTCTCTTACATCTACATCATCATCTTTTGTGAGTTTTTTTAGAAGAGATGTAAACTTCTCACTTTTTTTCTCAAATTTACTTAGTGCTTTTATAATATTATATCTAACAATCCAATCTTTATCATCTATCAATTCAAAAAGAGCATCATAGACTTTTTTAGATCTAATATGACTTAATACTTTTATTGCGTTCCTTTTAATTTCTATCTTTTCACTTTTTAGATCTTGTATTAGTAAGTTTATTACTGCTTTTTTATTATTATCATCAAATAAATAGTACATTCTGCTAAATAATGAGAGATCAAGTTGGTTTCGTATGCTTTTTAAAATTTCTTCAAATTGCTCACTCTTTACCAATGCTTCTCTCTCAATTAAATCTTTTATCTTATCTTTGAGTTTCTGATTTTCTTCTTGATATTTAGAAATTTCATTTTTCATGCTATCATATTTCTCTCTAAGATCCGCAAATTCTAATGCGTTTTCAGCTGATATTATTACGGATTCATTCTTATCACTCAGTTGGGTTTCCAAATATTTTATTTGTGCTTCAAAGTTTTCTAATTCAGCATTCAGGGTATTAATTTTATCGTTAGCGGCTTTTAAGTCTTCTGAATCCACTTTACTACTTTCAGCTAATTTAGATTTCAATGATTCTATCTCAGATGACAATCTTTCATTCAATTCACTAGCAAATTCTAATTCTTTTGTTCTCTTTTCGTTTAGTTCTATTATTTTATTCTTTAGCGAATCTATCTTCGTTGACAAGCTAAAAATTTTTTCTTTTTCAGACTCCAATTCTAGTGAATTTGCCTCATCTAACCGCTCTTGAAATTTTGCTTTCAGAGATTCTAATTCTACACGTAATAATCCATTTTCTTCCATCAGATGGAAGTTTAATCTCTTAAGATTAACTAATTCTTCATTGATCTCAGGTTCCTCATCTTCTTCTTCATCAGATTCCTTAATTTCACTCTGAATTGATCTTAATTCATCGATTTGGTTTTGCAAAGAAATTATTCGATTTTTATATTCTTGATTCTCATCACTTAATTGAATAATTTGCATTTGAGCATCGAGGAGTTCTTTATTATCCATTTCAATTGTATTAAGTTCCTCTTGTTTTTCAACATTGACTGCTAGTTTATCAATTCTGTCATTCAATTTTTCGATTATATTCTGTTTTTCATTTAATTCCTGTCTTTGTGAAGAAATTATATCTTTTAAAATATCGATTTCACTTGGAAGTTGAATTTTTTCAATTTGTTCACCATTCATTTGACTTCTAAGATTTTCAATTAGCAAACTTTGTTCTTTTTCAGTGTTTTTCAATCTATTTATCTCTTCTTTTAAGGTTGATATAATATTCTCTAATTCTGCTTGGGAACGTGTTTTTTTTTCTACAGTATTGATTATATCTTTTAAATCTCTACTCATGATCGATACATCAAATCGATTTTATTAATTAAGAAAAATAGGTTATTCATTTATATAAATATAGATAATATCTAAAAATTTTTAGGTTGTTAAACAAGATTCAAAATAAATATAATAAAGAGAATTAAAAAAAAGAATCTTTTAATCAGATTTTTATAAAATTTTAATTTCTATGATTTTATCTCCTTGTACTATAGAATCAACTATTTTTTGATCGGAACCACCTGCTACTTCTCCAAATATTGTGTGTTTATTGTTTAACCATGGTGTTGGTACATGTGTAATGAAAATCTGAGATCCATTAGTATTAGGTCCTGCGTTAGCCATCGCTAAGATCCCTGGTTTATCGAATTTTCTTCCACTTTGAAATTCATCTTTAAACGGATAACTTATTTGTTGACCCTGAAAAGGAAAAGAGCTTATACCTTTATCTCTCGGGCCACCTGTTCCACGACCCATTGGACAGCCTACTTGGATCATGAAATCAGCGATAACTCGATGAAAAACAATATCATTATAAAAATTTTGACGTATTAAATGTAAAAAGCTTGCTACTGTCAATGGAGCGTCTTCATCAAATAAATTGAGATTTATTTGACCTTTATTTGTAACTATACTAACTCTGGTCATACAGAAAGGAAAGATGAACAATTATTAATGATTACGGTTTTAAAATTATTTTAAACCAATGAAAAATTTAAAAATAATCATATAATTAGATTTTTATATATCTTGAGAATGTATTTAAATTTTATATAAAAAAATGGCTAATAGCGATATCTCTTTCTTCTTTAATCCTAAAAGTATTGCTGTAGTTGGTGCAAGTGCTTCAGAAGGTAAAGTAGGTAACACTGTATTGAATAATATTATAAACTCTGGTTACAATGGGAAAATATTTCCCATTAACCCAAAAGCTATTGAAATTTGTGATTTAACTTCCTACAAAAGTGTTTTAGATGTACCTGAGGATATTGATATTGCTATATTTGTTATTCCAGGAAAATTTGTTAATAACGCAGCAGAAGAATGTGGTAGAAAAGGAGTAAAAGGATTAATTATCATATCAGCAGGTTTTAAGGAGATTGGTGGAAAAGGTGTTGAGAGAGAAGAAGAACTAATTAAACTTAGTAAAAAATATAATATGAGAATTCTGGGCCCAAACTGTCTGGGATTTATTGGTCTAAACTATAATGGTTCATTTGCTGCTGAAACGCCTAAAAAAGGAAACATTGCTATGATATCACAGTCTGGAGCTATGCTTACCGCGATGATGGACGTAAGTATGAATGAAATATATGGATTCTCTTGCAATATAAGTTTAGGTAATAAAGCAGACTTAGGGGCAGTAGATTTCATAGAATATCTTGCTAATGATAATAATACAAAGGTTATCCTTTGCTATTTAGAAAGTATTAAGGATGGTGATAGATTCCTTGAAGTTTTACCAAAAGCAACTAGAAAAAAACCAATTGTAATATTAAAATCTGGAATAAGCGAAGCTGGGGCAAGAGCAGCATCAAGTCATACTGGTGCTTTAGCAGGAGCAGATATCGCTTATGATTTAGCTTTTGAAAAATGTGGAGTAATTCGGGCAAAAACAATTGAAGATTTATTTGATTATGGTGAAGCTTTTCTTTATCAACCAATTCCCAAAACGAATAGCTTTGCTATTATTACAAATGCAGGCGGACCAGGAATTATAGCCACAGATGCATTTGAACGTGAAGGATTGAAATTTTCAAATTTTTCGGAACCAATTCTCCATGCTTTAAGAGAAAATTTACCTTTAGAAGCAGCAATCTTTAATCCAATTGATATAGTTGGAGATGCTTCACCAAGTAGATATGAGTTTACAATCAAGACTGTTTTTGGCTTAAATTCTAAACAAAATTTTGGTGATATCACGACAGAAGGAGCTTTAATAATTTTAACTCCCCAAGCTCAAACAAAACCCACTGAAGTTGCAAAACTTATTCATGGTCTATCCTCAAAACATTTAAAAACGATTCCAATTATTTGTAGCTTCATTGGAGGTAAAAATGTTTCAGAAGGAAGAGAATATTTAAAAAAACATCGTATACCTTGTTATCATTTTCCAGATAGAGCAGCTCACTCATTAAAGACTTTAACAAAACGACGTGATTATTTATTAAGTGCTCCTTTAGATGAATTAGAAATTCCTTCATTTAGTGTAAATAGAAAAAGAGTTAAAGAAATTTTTTCTAATGTACGTAAAGATGATAGAACAGTCTTATTGAGTTATGAAACAAGTGAAGTTTTTGAATGTTATGGCATAAAATCGCCTAAGTCAAGATTAGCTCAAACTCCACAGCAAGCAATGAAATTACAAAGAGAAATTGGTAAATCTGTAATGAAAATAGTAAGTCCACAAATTATACATAAAACGGATGTTGGGGGAATTCTTCTAAATATTGAAACAGAGCAAGATGCCTTTGAGGCTTATATACAAATAATTAACAATGCTAAGAAATTTGGACCTCAAAATGCTAAGATATATGGTGTAGAAGTACAGGAAATGATTGATTTTAAATCACAAGAAAAAATAAATGAAATAATAATTGGAATGTCTCAAGATCCTAGTTTTGGACCTATATTAATGTTCGGAACGGGAGGTATTTATGCTAATTTTATGAAAGATGTATCATTTGCATTAGCCTATAAATATACAAGAGAAAATGCTAAACAACAAATTGAAAATACAAAAATTAATAGCCTTTTACAGGGCGTAAGGGGTGAGCCATCCTCAGATATTGAAGCAATCATAGATGTGATGCTCAGACTTTCACAGCTTGTAAATAATTTTCCAGAGATTGTAGAATTAGATATTAATCCTCTACTTTCTTTTGTGAAAGGTTATAGTGCTGTAGATATAAAAATTACAATAAAAAAATAAAATATAATTATATTAGAATAAATAATAAGAAAAGGAAAAGGAAAGAAAATGGTAAAAACATTTTATTTGAGTTCTTTAACAGAACGTGCAGGAAAAAGCTTTCTTTCAATAGGATTTATTCAAAAATTAAAAAAAGAAGGAAAAAAATATGCATATTTTAAACCTATTGGTATACCTAAAAGTGCTTTTACACAAAAAGCAGATCCAGATGTTGGATTTATCTTAAATACTGTGTACCAAACAGAATACCCATATGATTTTATCTCTCCGGTATCGATCCCTGATGCATATTATATTGATTTAGTTGATGCTGATAAAAAAGAAGAATTCTTACAAAAAATAAAAGCAGTATATGATAAAATCACTAAAGGGGTAGATTATCTAATTATTGAAGGTAATCCAAGTCTTAGGAAATTCATTAGAGTAGGTCTTGATGATGTAAGCATCGCAAAAGCGCTTGGAATAGAAGATTTAATTTATGTTTCTATAGAATCATCAGATCGATGCATAGATAATTTATTTTTTACAAAAAACTATTTTGAGTTTCGTAATATCAGTATCAAGGGGATCCTATTTAATAAAATAGACTATGAGTATATTGCTAGAATTAAAGAATTGGCAGAAGAACATATACACAGATATAATATCCCTGTGTTAGGAATAATCGAAAAGAGTATAGATTTGTTTTCACCTCGAGTTAGTGAAATTATAGAACAAATTGGGGGAGAATTAATCAATGAAAAAGCATCATCTGGTTTGGATAATGTAGTTAAAAATTATCTTATTGGAGCTATGAATTCACATGCAGCAGTGAAATATTTAAGACAAGTAAAAAATGCGGCATTTATTACGGGAGGTGATAGAACAGATTTAGCTATGGCTGCATTAGGTCAAAACGTTTCAGTTTTAATCTTAACTGGTTTTATACATCCTGATATGAGTGTAATTACAGCCGCTAATGAAAAAAACATACCAATTTTATTAAGTCCTTCTGACACATACACCACAATGAGAAACTTAGAACGGATAAAACCAGGTATCCAAGAATCTGAAATAGAAAAAGTTTTACAAATTGTTGAAGAAAATTTAAACTGGGACTTATTATTATAATTTAAATTGTTATTCTTTATTTTTTTATCTCACATTTTATCTCAAACTATCTATAAATTCACCATATATTTTGATATTTATAATTAAAAAAAAAAATTAAAGAGAATAATTAATTTTTATTGATTACGGTGAAAGTAAGCCTCCTAATAAGCCAGCTAATAGAACTAAGAATACAAGTGGAAAGATTATCCATAATACTAATCCTATAATTCCAAATATCAAACCAACTACTCCCATTGCTTTTGAATCATCCTTTGCGATTCCTATAGCTCCAAATACAATGCCTAGAATTGCTAAAACAAGAATCCACCATCCAAAGAAAAACCAAATTAGGCCAACAGCTGCTAATCCACAAAGCATTCCAATAAGACCAAATACTTTTCCCATTGTTCACATCTTTTTTTTATAATTTTAGATCATACACTTAAGGTGTGTATAATATTAATGGGTGCTTTGCATATTTAAGTTTATTTTTTTTTCTATATTGTACAAGATTTTTGTCGGATTATATAATCAGTGGATTTAAGTTAAGTTTTTAATGAATCAGATAATAAGGAATTATTTTTGCTTTAAAATATAATAAAATAAAAGATTATTACTTTAATTATTTAATAAAAATCGAGGATATTACTTCTAGTTGTATTCACTACGATATATTCATCTTATTTACAAAAATCCAAATCCGCTTAATATTGCTTGAAATAAAGCTCGAAAGAAAGCCATTACGATCCAAATAATTAATCCTATGATTCCAAAAATTAATCCTATTATACCAGGGGCTTTTGAATCATCATTAACAATTCCAATTATACCAAAGATTATTGCAACGATCGGAAATGCGATTGTCCAGAATCCTCCTAAAAAAGGAAAGAAAAATCTAAGAAAAGGAAATATTAATGAACAAATACCAGAGATTAAACTAATGATGCCGAAGGGACTTCCCATTTTTTTTCACCTTCAATTTAGAATTTTTTTAAATTCTTTGAAATTGTATAATATTATTGTGTCCATCACATATATAAGTCTAATTATTATTCTATACTGTGTGAATTCTGTCCCATCTCATTCAAACCCTCAAACAATATTAAAAAATCAACGAATTAGATGATTCTGGGATTAGATTAAATACGTGAATTAATTAAATTCGAAAATTTAATTAGAATTGAAATATGGATCCAATTAAGTGTTATTAAATTTAATGCGTATTAATATTGAAATGATTTGATATGGTCACTCAAAGGGTCAGAGAGATTTCATATGCTATCCGTGAAATTGCAGCCGTAGCAAATGAAGTCGCTAAAAGTGGGAAGAAAATTTATCATTTAAATATAGGAGATCCCGTGATTTATGATTTTAAAATGCCTAGATACATTTCACAAGCTTTAGCTGACGCATCTTTTAATGGAAAGAATTTCTATGTGGATTCTTTAGGCGCTCCAGAACTCAGAGAAGAATTGAGTAATTCATTAAGACAACGTTATAATCTTAATGTGAATAGTGAAGATATTTTGGTGACTTCTGGTGTTACAGAAGCAATATTCTTTTTAATAGCTTCGCTACTTGAAAATAAGAAAGAACTATTGATTCCAGGTCCAAGTTATCCACTATATATTAATTATGCAAAATTTTTTGATGGTGTACCTGTAGAATATGAATTAGATGAAAGAGATAACTGGGATCCAAATATCGATGATTTGAGAAAAAAAATCACGGATAAAACACAAGCAATTTTAATCTGTTCTCCCAATAATCCCACAGGTGTTATGTACAGTGAAAAAATGATAAAAGAAATTATAGATATCGCAGGGGAATATAATTTAATTGTATTCTCAGATGAGATCTATGATCAAATTATTTATGAGAAACCATTTACCTGCCCAGCAAGTATTAGTAAAGATGTTCCTTTAATAGGTTTAAATGGGTTTTCAAAATCTCATTTAGCCACAGGTTGGCGTCTAGGTTATATGTATTATCATGATCCTGAAAATAAATTAGCGGATTTAAAAGTAAACGTAGCTAAATTAGCAAGAGCACGGCTTTCTGCAAGTTCTATAGCACAATATGCGGCTATTGAAATATTAAAAAATCCAGGTACTCACACTAAAGAAATGGTTAATATGCTTAAAGAGAGAAGAGATTATTCATATACACGTTTAAAGAAAATTGAAGGGATTACATGTGTTAAACCGAATGGAGCTTTTTATTTATTCCCAAAAATAGATTTGAATGAGTTTAAGAAATGGAAAGATGATAAAGAATTCACAATTGATCTTCTTAAAAGTACTGGAATATGCGGAGTATATGGTTCTGGATTTGGAGATTATGGAAAAGATCATTTTCGATTTACATTTTTGCCTAACATCGATATTTTAAAGGAAGTTTATGATTCTCTTGAAGATTTTTTGACAATTTCAAACTAACATTTACAAAGCAAAATTATTATGAGAAAAAAGAATAAAACATTACCCGTATCAGACCCAGTAGGAGATCGTATAAAGCGTGAAAGGATATCTATTTATTTTGATTGTGTTTGTGGAGCATTTTCATCAATAATATCATTAGGTTGTATAATTTTTTTTGCCATAAAAGAAGGAATCCCTTATCCTGATAGATTCTCGCTAGGACTTGCATTCTGGATTATGTCGTTAATTTTATCATTAGGCTTAATTGCTATTGGAATTTTTCAATATCAACAAGAAAAGCATTTTGATGAAAAAAAAATAAGGAAGGATTTGAAAGCGCCAATAGTATGAGAAATCAATCTATTTATCTGGTGCTTTTCTCCCTAACCATTTCTCAAAAAAATTATCTATATCTGGTAAAAAATTAAATACTGTTGGATATCCTGGTGGTACAGCTTCGACATCGAGAAGAGTAAAGCATCTTGGACAGAAATACTCTCGTATTTCTACCCATTCAGGATCGCTTCCCATATCCTTAGGATACAACTCTTCAATCTCTTCGACTGTATCTCTCACTCTTATTCTACATTTTGTTTTCCAATTTTCGTTATAATCTCCAAATTCATTTCCACAATCACATTTAACGATTCTTTGTCCATCTTTAGCGACTATATGAAGATGTTCATGTAAAGGTAAAATTATCTTTTCAGTCCAGGGAACTCGATCCTGTAATATTTCTAAAATCTGATCAAATCTAGTAGGATCTTTTCTTCCACTAATGATTGGCTTTAATTCATCCCATGGTAATTTACCATCAATCATTCTTTCCAAAGTTTTTTTATCATATGTTACCATTTATTTCACCTCCATCTCAAAGTTTTCTGGTAATTTCCAAAATTCTCTGAATTCTTTAGCCCATTTCTTTGAAAGTTTTAGACTTTCAGAAAACATTAACTTTACGGGATCACTCAACTTGTTTTCTGTTATCTTTTTCTTCTCTCTTTCCCAATAATCTTCAAAACTCATTGATTTTTCTTTTCTCTCGTTTATTAATTCTTTTTTTCTAGTTTCTGTTGCTTTTTCATCTATTTCCCATTCTTTTTTCTCTTCATTATAATTGGCTATTACTCCATAAACATTACTAACAATATCTTTAGTGTAAAATCCATCATTTAGATCTTGCTTAATTTGTCCAATTTCTCGTTCCAGAGGATCACCATATCCAGGACCTCCACATAAGAAATAGTAAAAAAGATCATAGTTATCAAAAGTAATTGGATATATACTACTATACGGTTTTCGTGTTATATCTCCTTCTAAGAGACGTTCAAATTCACCATTAGAAGGATCTGGGTCTCCAAGAGGGTAATCACTTTGATTTTTTATAATCTCTACCATATTTGTATTTTTAGCATATAATCGATAACCTGTTGCATTTGGATATCCCCCATGCATTCCTCCCGCACCATGAAATACCAAACCTTCTCTAGCTCCGAAGAAGTCCACATCCCTTGAGTTAGCAACTATACCTACACCTTCGTAATTTGCTCCACCTCTGTATTTACCATGCCCAGATAAATTTGGTTTCACTCTACGTGAAAGATACGGCACACCCCCCTGAAAAAGTTCCCAAGTTTCTACATCACCAAGGTCTGATTCAGGATTCCACATTGCATATCCCCAATTTAAACCATCTTTAACAGCACTCGCACCAAAACCTTGTCCACTTATTTCAAAAGTTGATAATGACCATCTCTGTCCCATAAGTGGACCATCCGAATAAATACCGCCACCTTGAATTGCATCTCCAGTAAAAGGATATCCGGAGACGACTTCTTCTCTATAGCCTCTAGAAAACAATCCATAGGAAATACATTTCATCATACCTGTATACGCGGGAATTAGATTGCCCCAAGGAGCTTGGTAAGAAAGGTAAATATCACCTGGATTGCACCATGAACCTTTAGGGTATTCTTTTTCTACTGCGAAATATGCTCCATCATTTACTTTATCAGCATAAATTAATATTTGTGTTAAAAGAACCCATTGACCACCTTCCATCGCTCCTTTATCCGCATTCATAGGGTTATGACCAGGACCACTCGCTCCATCGAAAGAAAGTGACATTATGCCAGAATCCTTTATAATTATTTCTATCGGTAGATTAGTTATTTTATCAACTTTGGCCCTAGGTTGCCAAGCTTCTGTTTTTTGTGGCATATCAAAGAAACCAGCAGCTCGATATCTTCCTGGTATTAATCGCTCTTTCACTCTTTCTTGAAAAATTATTCGACCCTCTTCAATTGCTTCTCTAATAAATTGTTTATAGTAGTCAATTCCTTCTCTTTTAATAAATTCCAAAACAGCATCTCGAATCATTAAATTACCAGCTAATCTGCATTTCTCATCCAATTCCCAATACATTGGAGTTCTGACAGATCTTTTTGCACTAATCATATGATCCTTCCAAATATTATCATTTGAACCTATTTTTCTGCATGTATAATATACTCCATCATCAAAACGTTGTATAGCAGGAACTAAATCATGACCTGGTGTGATTCCTCCTGTGTCAATTTGATGAGTAACTCCTCCAGCCCAACCGATTAATTCATCCTCCCAAAATATTGGTATAATTGTTTGAACATCTGTAGTGTGAACATTTCCGCATGCGGGATCATTATTGAGGAAAATATCTCCTGGATTGATAGTTGGATCATCTTCATATTCTTCCCTAATCATAAACTTGATAGCTTCACTCATAGTATGAACATGGACTAAAATTCCTGTTGATACGACTATAGAATCTCCTTCTGGAGTATAAAATGCAAAACATAATTCCCCGATTTCTTTCACTATCGGTGATGCAGCTACATGTAATGCAGTTTCTCTTGCAGATACGAGAGCTCCTCTTAAAGAGGCATAATTACGTTCAAATCTAAAAGGATCCTCTTCTTTTAATGATAAATTTTCAAGAGCATAATATCGCCCTGATTCTTCGAATAACTTTTCACTTTCTTCCAACATTTTTTTTAATGTTTTTCCATTCCACCCTAGAGTTTTTTCCATTATGATTTCACCTCCATATGAAATATTCTGTGGTTATCAAGCTTAACTTTATACCCAGGAGGTATAACTAAAGTTGTAGCTGGTGCTTCAACAATAGCAGGGCCTTTTATCTCATTTCCAGAAACTATTAATCCCATCTCCCAAATTGATGCATTATACCACTCATTATCCCAATATATATCTCTTTCACCTTTAAACGCATTATCATTTGGTTTTTCTGGTCCCAATTCATGATCTGGTAGTTTTGGTTTTGGTACGGAGACAATACCTGTTCCAATACATTTAGTAATATGATAACCTAGTTCTGGACTTTTTGTTCCTCTTTTGAAAATCTGTTCAAAAAGATCATCATAGCTACGAGTAATATTTTCTAAATCTGGTGAATCATATCGTTGCAGTTCAGACGAATAATTAATAGTTAATTCTTCTACTGGTGATTGGACCTCTAAATCATCTAACATACCAAAATATTGCAAACGTAAGGAAGGTTTGAAAATCATTTCATTAGGATCTCGTCCTTCTGCTTCAAATTCTTTTATGATACTATTTTTTAATTCTGTCCAAGTAGAATTCAAAATTGAAGAAACAAATCCGATCATACTTCCATCTGGGGGGATAACTAAATCAACGGATTTTTCATGTCTATATGAATGATCCGCACATGCACATCCGAAAGCAGAAAAAGCAGGGGCCCATTCTGGTACCAAAATATTTTGGAAATTTAAACCTCTTGAATAACCCGCTACGTGTAAAGGCCCTCCCCCTCCAAATGAGATCAAAGTATAATTTTCAGGTCTATATCCCAATCCTTGAATCATTCCATTAAGGTGGTTTTTCATATTAATCTCGATGAGATCCAAAGCACCTCGTGCTGCAACATAGGGATCTGCTTTAAAAGGTTCTGCTAGTTGATTTTCAATGTATTTATAGGCCCGTTCCTTATTTAAAGAAACTTTACCTCCAAGAAAGTAATCCGGATTGAGATATCCTAAAATTAAACTACAATCTGTCATTGTAACTGTTTCTATTCCAGATTCTTCATTGCAAACTCCTATTTTATATCCAGCACTTTCGGGACCAAATTCCAATCTACCAGAAATTTCATTATACCTAACATACATACCAGTACCTGCACCTATTGAATCTAAAGCAATCATAGGTATATTTAATATAAAACGACCCAAAGAGCTTTCCCATTTCGTAGGAACATATCGCTCCATAACTAATCCTACATCAAAACTAGTACCCCCCACATCACTAGATACCAAATTTTTTATTCCATATTTTTCAGCAATAAATCTAGTACCAATCATTCCTCCAATTGGACCTGAGACCATTGTAGGAATAAGTGTTTTGTGATAAGGAGAAATTGTTCCTCCATATGTAGTTAAGATTCTTAAAGGAGCAGGAACTCCCTTCTCTTTCATCTTTTCTGCAATACTTATTAATTGCTTTCTAGAAGGCTCTGCAGCATACTGTTCAATAATAAGAGCATTTAATCTAGGCGTTTCACCTCTCACTGGATTGTGTTCACATGATAATATAATAGGAATTTCTTTTCCTTTTTCTTTCATTATCTTTTCAGCAATTGCTTTTACTTGGAATTCATGACTTATATTCATGTACGAACATAATAAACAAACACAGATGCTATCCACATTCATATCAAGAAATTCTTCAACAGCATTTTTAACATCTTCTTTATAAAGTGGAATTAATTCATCACCCCAAAAATTAATTCTACCACGAACACCCTTAATTTGCTTTCTTGGTATTAAAGGTTGTGGATGTTCGTGTTCTCGTGCATGTAATCTTCCTCCATAATCAAGATATATCCAGCATTGCAAGGCTCGACCAAGTCTATGTAAATCTTCAAATCCAGCATTTGTGATTACTCCTATATTACTATTGCCCTGTCGTTCTAAAAGTCGATTTACCATAGCAGTACCCGAATAGACAAGTGCTTCAATTGAATGACCAGATACATTTATTGAAGTATTCCATTGTTCTAATGCATCTTCAATAGAGTTTAATATACCTTCTGATTCATTTTCTGGGGTTGTTTGAGCCTTTCCTACAACAAAAACACCTTCTTCATCAATAGTGAAAGTGTCTGACATGGTACCTCCAGTATCAAAAGCCATAGCCACTAAATTTTTTGTTTTTGACAATTAATTTCACCAATTTTTTTGATTCCATTAAAATTTTAGTATATAACAATTCTAATTCGCTCTTGTTTTATATAAATCTTCTATATCAAAATGATTAATTATATGAATTGATCAGACCAGAAGATGATTTTTATCGGAATTTATCAGAAATATTTCTTAATTGAGGTCTAATATAATATCCTAATATTATAATAGAAATTAAAATAGCAGGAAGATTCAATATTAGGATAATACAAAAAATTTTACACACAAAATATTTTCATTCAAATTTTAGGATTCATGTATAAAAATGGTGTATTTAATAAAGTATAAACAAAAATGTGCGAAATAGCATCACACAGAATTACTAAAAAAATTGTACTTAAAAATAAGTTTTATGTTTAAATATTCAGAAGATAAGAAAAAGCTAGGGAAAGATGAAAATTAATATTAATAGTGATGAGTTAGAAATAGATTACTATTTGCAAATAATAGATTATTTCCAAAAAGAAAAGGTTAGTAGAGAGGAAATCGAGATTTGGATCGATAAATCAATAATAGAATTAATGAAATATCTAAAGCGTACTCAAAATCGGACTTTAGTTACAAATGCCCTAATTTTAATACTTTCATTATTTGAAAATATCCCTCCTGATAATTATAATAATTGTGGTGTAGAGATTAACGTCGTCTCCGAAATAGATAAGCAATCTATCTTAAAAAACTTGAAAAATGAATTCTTACCAAATTAGAAAAAAACCTTGAGTACTAGTTGAGAATTCATTATAGAATAATAGTTACAATCATTTAAATTTATGAAACTTTATTAAAATTACATATAGTCATATTATTTATCCTAACGGGGATATTGTTTTATAAAAATCGCAATATAATGATGATTAAACTATGTTAAAGTTAAATAATCCTAAAAATAAGAGTCTCGTGTTAATTTTCACGGCTTTAATCTCTTTATCCTTAAGTATATTCTTATCAAGCCCTTTTATGAACAATAACTTAAATATTACTAATTATAATGAAGATTATATAAATGATTTTCAACTTGAGAATTTAAGAAGCCAAGATTTATCATATGATAATAAATATAGTGGTATAGGCGCCCCTTTGAATGTGACTCATTGGGCCAATCGAACAGATTATAATCTAGCAGTCAGTTTTACTAATAACACGTATGATATTGCAAATATACCCTTAGGAAGTGGTTGGAACGGATATAAATTAAGAGCAGATATAGATCAATTATTAGATACGCGGAATTGGTGTAATGGTTCATTTAATTATGGTGATGATAATAATTATCAAGACATTGGCAATGATACATCTTATATCAGTAATAAATTTCAAAATTGGACTTTTGGTAAATATGATTATTATGATGATAGTGACATGGCAGGAAATTATCTAGATAGTACCAGTAGTGATCCTGAAACTGACGGTCATGATTGCTTAGAATTGAAAATTACAGGTGACCCTAATCCACCTAA
This sequence comes from Candidatus Thorarchaeota archaeon, assembly GCA_048883045.1. GTDB lineage: Archaea > Asgardarchaeota > Lokiarchaeia > Sigyniarchaeales > SOKP01 > Loki-b32. Next base: position 17,492 of record JBHLRA010000035.1, read on the forward strand.
TTCTCATGTTTACGATGGGCAAGATCGCTGTTATTGGACTAGCTTTATTAAAATTCCTAGAGGGAGAGTGATCGATAGTGTATTAAAATTTGATGTAAGAGATTATCATTTAATGGAAAGTAATGATTTTGAATTAAGAATTTCTATAAATGACCAACATGTGTATTCAATTGGCGCTCTCAGTTTGGTGGAAGCTTGTAAAGATTCATGGAGAACATTTTCCATTTCTCAGGGAGTTTGGTGGAATTCATCTCAAATTTATTTAAATCCAATAAATAATTCATTACTAAAACTTAATTTCACTTTTATTTATAATCAAGAGGGTAGTTGGCAATATACTGGTGTTGAAAATCAAGATTTTCAGCAACTTTTCATTGATAATATACAATTAATAACGAAAGCAGAGGTAAAACCTTCACAAATTCAATTAAAAATGAATAATCATGATGTTAATGATATTAATTGGAGTAAAGGAATAATAGAACAAAATAACATATGGACTACAAGTGTAGTTAACGCTAATTTTAGTAGCAATGATGTTTGGGAATTAGGAGGATACGAAATAGATTTAAAGACAAATCTAAATTTATATGCTAAAAAAGACTCTCCAGAGACAAATTATGAAACAAACCCTGGTTCAATAGGTACAAGTTTTTCTGTGAGTAATAACAGCATTACAAATTGGGATTTTTATGCATATTTTTCTATTCCAACTGGTTATGAAGAACGTGAGATGAGGATTAACTTTCCTACAGATTTTACAATTACTTGGGTATCTGAACCTCAAGATCCAGGCACTAATAGATTAAATGAATGCGATACGTCAACTCAAGGACTTCTTATAGTTCCAGTTAATAATATTTCATTAACTCCTGATGGATTTTGGAGATTTGAAGCTACATCTCCAAATTATTGTGAACAAATAAATATTTTTAATAATGCTACTGGTTCATGGAGTATAGATAATGAATTTTTGAGTGGAGATTACATTAACATTACTGCTAAAATATCTGATACATCTCTAATTACAGGATATATTCAACAAACTCAAGCTCAACTTCAAATAAGATTTCCTAATAGTTCCATATGGTTTTCTCAGAATCAATTAAAATCACCCGATGCAAACGGATATATATATTTTGATCCTTTTCAAATACCAGTTTCACCACCTAATTATGAAGTAGGAGAATATGAAGCAATCGTTACATGGAATAGCTCTTATTCTACTTTCGGGTTGAATGAAACAGGAATTATCTATAAAAGATTCAATGTAATCCATAAATCTCAGTTAACGGCTGATCAAGACTTTTATGCCCAGATATTTGAAGGTGAAATAGTAAATTTAAAAGTATCATATAACGATTTAGAAAATTTTAATGCTATCCAAAATGCTCAAGTGTATTTAGATAATTTTACAGAAGGTAGACAGTATTTTAGTGAAATTAGTCCTGGTTATTACTTTTTTGAGTTTAATACAACCGGGGGAGTTGCAGGTAATAATTCTTTAACGATTTTCTCCAATAGCACATTGTATTTAAATAACGAAGTTAATGTAACCATTGAAATAATTCAACAGACAAGCCTCACGGCTCAAGAATATCCAACCATGCAAGTAATTTGGAATAACAATTTTACAATTCATCTAAATTATACTCTAAAATCTTCTGGAGGAGGTATTTCAACAACACCTACAACTAATTGGATAGGAGAAACCTATACTGTTGAAAGAAATCAAGGAGAATATGATATTACATGCAACAGCTCCGCTTATGAGGTAAATAAGATTCATTCATTAATTATCAGCTTCGAAAAAGAGGGATTTGAATCAAAATCGATAATAATAGGTATTTTTTTAATAAAAAGGCAAGTAAACATCTCAGTATATATAGATTCACTAAAAATTCCAGAAATGTATCAAGTGCCACGATCTTTTAATGAAGAGTTATCAATATCAGTAAGGATTTCTGATATAGCTACAAGTGAATTCTTATCTTTTGAAGGTCTAACTTTGATCAGTGAAAAATATGTAATAAATTTACCATATACGTCTGATTTTTGGTATAATACAACAATAACGTGTACTCCTTTAAATTTTTCTCTAGGATTGAATTTAATTGATATTCGGTT
>JBHLRA010000036.1:0-18945 GCA_048883045.1 Candidatus Thorarchaeota archaeon
TTAGGATCGTTTTATAATGATCCAGATGAGGAAAAAGGATGGATTGATTTTATATTGCATAAAAGAACACAAACCTTAATTGACATGGGTTATGGTAAATTTGCTCAGACTGCTGGTATCCTCAAAGATGATGACTAGATATAAGGTTTGAACTTTTTATTCTATATTTTAATTTAAAAAACCAATGAAGAATTATGTCAAAATTACAAGAATTAGAAATAAAGAACAAATATACAGGTGAACTATTAGGAACTATTCCTGCAGACACACCAGAAACAGTTCGGGATAAAATAAAGAAAATACATAAAAATCAATATCTCTTAAAAGAAATGGATTTTTTTGAGCGTTCACAACTTCTTTCTAATTTTGCTACTAAACTACGATTTAAAAAACCTGAATTGAAGGATTTAGTTGTAGCAGAAGGGGGATTACCCATCAAATACTCTGAATGGGAATTGAACATTGTTATGAATGGCTTTAAATTTTGTGATTGGTATTATCAATTTTTAGAGGAAAAACCATTGACCAGTATTGAAGGAGAACAGCTTGTTAGAATCAGATATATACCACATGGATTGGCAGCATGCATTTCTCCTCGTAATACTCCTTTAAGTCTTCCACTTTATCAATTAGGTGCTAACTATCTTGTTGGTAATGGAGCGATAGTAAAACCATCCACAGCATGTCCACTGACTATGTTAAAAGCTTATTCAATGATGGAAGAAATGGACCTACCCGCTCTCGAAGCTTTAGATTTAGTTATCGCTCCTGGAGAATGGGCTGTAGATGAATTTATTAAATCACCATTAGTCAAAACCTTGATGACTATTACAGCGTCTCATACTGCTAAGGATATTTTAGTACGTTATGGTAGATTTTTGAAAAAAACTGTAGATAGATCAATGGGTGTTCCTATGTATACTCAGCCTTTTAAAAACTTCTTTTTTGAATGTGCTGGAAACGATGCTGGTATTGTAATGGACGATGTAAATTTAGAAAACGTGGCAAAGTGGAATGTAATGGCTAGTTTTACTAACTCTGGACAACAATGTTTTTCAATGAAACGAATAATAGTTCATAAAGATATTTATGATGAGTATTTAGAATGTCTTATCAAAGAAATTGAAAACCTAAAATATGGGGACCCAACTGATCCAGATGTTGATATTGGTCCTTTGGGTAGTAGGAGAATCCTAATGATGATGGAGGTTATGGTAGAGGATGCTAAGAAATTTGGTGCAAAAATATTTACAGGTGGAGAGAAAATTGATACCGGAGAGGATTACGGATTGTTTTATACACCAACTTTAGTTGAGATTAAACCAGAACTATGTGTAGATTTATCTAAAGCTCCTTTTCTTTGGAAAGAAGAGGCTTTTGGACCAGTTCGTTCTATTACTAAAGCCAATGATATTAACGATGCAATAAGATTAGCAAATGCGAGTAATTATGGCATGAGGGCAGTAGTTTACACATCAAACCTTAAAAATATCGAGATTTTTAAGAATGAATTGGAAGCTGCGAATATATACATAAATGCCAGACCTATGCTTGTCGATATTACTGTTTCACTAGGCGGAATTAAAGATTCAGCTTATCCTGCAGGTTGTAAATATTATCCTCAAGAACTTGTTTATGGTAAATACATTTATGATGGGACTCCAATAAATATAGACAAAATACAATAGTTTTACTGCATTATGGAACCTGAAGAATTATATAAGAAATTAAAAGTATATTTTCCTCATAAGTCAGATTTAATGAGGCATCTTAAGGTAGGCGCCTGCTGGGAATATTATATTTCTGAAAAATCTACGAATGAAGAAAATTTCAAGCTCCACTATTTTCTATGTAAAGAACAGGAAAAAAGATTAAACATGACAAAATATAATCTAAATATTAAACCCGATTTAATATTATATTTTACTGAAGGTGCGATTTTGAATTTAATTGAAGGAAATCCGAATGCGGAAGAATATTATTCTCGGTATCGTGAAGTTATGAATAATCCTAAACCTGGAATTGAAGTAGATAATAAAGTGAACAAACCTCGATTAAAACTTTGGCAAATAGGATATAAAAAGTGGCAATCTGAATTTAAATTTTAAATTAAATTTTTTAGAATTATGAAGAAAGAAGAATTATGTTATATGTCTGCATGTGAGATGGCAGATAAAATAAGATCGCAAGAATTAACATCTTTAGAAATAACAGAAACGATAATAGAAAGAATTGAAAAAATAAATCCAATAATTAACGCTTATTGCACACCTACATTCCAACTAGCGCGGGATATGGCAACTATAGCAGATAAGGCAGTTAAAACCAGCAGAAATGGAGAGAATTTGGGATTATTGCATGGAATCCCAACATCTATTAAAGATCTGGAAACCACAAAAGGGATTCGCACAACTTTGGGTTGCAAAATTTATGAAAATTTTATCCCAAAAAGAGATAGTATTATTGTTAAAAGAATAAAAGATGCTGGAGCTATAATTTTAGGAAAAACTAATACGCCATCTTTAGGCTATAAAGGAGTAACAGATAATTTAATTTTTGGAGTAACAAAAAATCCTTGGAATTTAGAAAAAACATGCGGGGGGTCAAGTGGTGGTGCTGCCGCAGCTGTTGCTTCAGGTTTAGGACCATTAGCTTCAGGATCTGATGGTGGAGGTTCTATAAGGATTCCTAGTAGTTTCTGCGGAGTATATGGTTTTAAACCAAATTTTGGGCGTGTACCACATGAAGATATGAAGGTTGTTGGTTCATTAGGTACTCTAGAACATAAGGGCCCTATTGTAAGATGTGTTGAGGATGCTGCATTAATGCTTGATGTACTGACCGGAGAACATTATCTAGATAGATATTCACTACCTAAGCCAAATTATAGTTATTTAGAGAAGTTATATGAATTACCACATTATGTAAAGATTGGATTCTCTTTTGATCTAGGGTTCGCTAAAGCTTTAGACTCTGAAGTTAAAAAAGCAGTAATGAAAGGTATTGAGAAATTTGAAAAATTTAACTGGCTAATTGAGAAAAGTGACATTAAATTACAGGAAGCATTAAATACACATTGGATTTTATGGACGACTAGTTTTGCCCATAGATTAAAACCTTATTTAGATCAATGGAAAGATAAATTAGATCCTCAATTAATTGAAGTAGTGAAGATTGGATTAAATTACTCTGTAGATAATATCAAATGGGCTGAAATACAAAGAGAAATGGTTTATGAGGAAATTTCTCGTTTTTTTAACAATTTTGATATTCTGATAACTCCTACTCTTGCTTGTTCCAGCTTTAACTGGGATCTTCAATTTCCTAATATTATTGATGGAAAAGAAGTCAGCGCTGGAGCATGGTTACCTTTTACTTACCCTTTCAATTTGAGTGGACATCCTGCAGCATCTATTCCATGTGGATGGTCAGACGAAGGAGTGCCAATTGGAATGCAAATCGTAGGGAAACGGTTAGATGAGTTATTAGTCCTTCAAGTTTCAAAAGCTTTTGAAGAAATTGCTCCATGGCAAGATAAAAAACCTATCTTTAATTAAATTTGTCCAGCTTTTAGCATTCCCTATATTTTGTGATCATTTATATTTTTCTAAATCACATTCTATATTATTATATTTTTTAGTATAAACTTGTGGTGATAAAAATAAATAAAGAAGATATTTGTTTCATGTCTGCCCATGATATGAAAGATGCGATACTACGACAAGAATTAACTTCACAAGAAATTACTGAGACAATAATTGAGAGAATTGAGAAGATCAATCCAATAATAAATGCCTACTGTACACCTACCTTCGATTTAGCAAGAGAAATGGCTAAAAAAGCTGATGATGCTGTTAAAAAGGGTGAAAAATTGGGGTCTTTACACGGAATTCCCACCTCAATTAAGGATTTAATGCAAACAAAGGGGATAAGAACTACGTTCGGGTCTAAATTATATAAGGAATTCATACCTGATCAGAATGATATTGCAGTTCAAAGATTAATAGACGCAGGTTGTGTAATCCTTGGTAAAACTAATACACCGGAATTTGGTGTTCCCGCACTTACTAATAATTTAGTTTTTGGTGAAACGAAATGTCCTTGGGATATAGAAAAAAATTCTGGAGGTTCTAGTGGTGGGGCTGCTTCTTCTGTTGCTTCGGGAATTGGACCATTAGCCCTAGGTTCTGATGGAGGTGGTTCTATAAGAATCCCAAGTAGTTTATGTGGAGTTTTTGGCCTGAAGCCTACTTTTGGACGGATTCCAAGTTATCCACGAGAAGGCATCCACTTTAATTCTATGGATCATTACGGCCCAATTGTTCGATATGTTAGGGACGCAGCTTTAATGTTGAATGTAATTAAAGGTTATTATCCCAAAGATCCGAACTCTTTACCAGACGATTCAACAGATTACCTTGAAATTCTTGATGACAAACCTAATAAACTTAAGATAGGATATTCAATGACTCTAGGTTTTGGTAAATCTTTAGAAGAAGAAGTCAAGGAAAATGTTATGAATAGTGTACAGAAATTTGAGCAGTTTGGATGGAGTGTAGAAGAAGCAAAGTTAAAACTTAGAAATCCTGAATCTGCTTTTAGAACAACAGTAACAGTAGGCTATGGACAAGACTTTCAAAGAGAATACAATACTCGTATGAACGATTTTAGCCCAGATATAAGATCTACAATCAAGCTTGGTCTTGATAATAACTTATTAAACTTTACAAAGGCAATAGAACAAAGAAAGCAGGTAAATGAAGTTTTAGGTAGTTTTTTTCAAGAATATGATCTTTTAATAACACCCACAACTCCTTGTCCTGCCTTTACACCAGGTTGGTTAGATTCTGGGACTGTTTTCCCTAAAATTGGAAAAAAAATGTTGAATGTAATAACGTGGATGACATTTACATTTCCATTTAATATGACAGGTCATCCCGCAGCTTCAATTCCCTCAGGATGGACTACCACTGGGCTTCCAATAGGAATGCAGATTGTTGGTAGACGTTATAATGAAGAAATTGTATTGCAAGTGGCTCAAGCATTCGAAGAAATTGCACCTTGGCAAGATAAAAGACCTAAATTTGGATAATTTTTTCAAATTATTTTATTCTTTTTTTCTGAAAATTAAAATGATTTCATATTAGAAGTAGTAATATAAGAAGAATCACCTATAGTAATACTCTTTTTGATTAAATCTTCTAATATTGAGTAATCTCCAACAATACTCTCTGAAGATATGATCTTTTTTAAATTTGCTCCATCACCTATTACAGATTCAGATAAAATACATTTCTCTAATGATACATTATCGCCAATAGATACATTTGGTCCTATAACAGAATCGATTATCTTAGTATTTTCGCCAATAAAAACGGGTGGAACAATTTTTGAATCGATTATATTGTTAGATTGAAATAGGTTCTCATATGTTGGATCTTGTAGTTTGATTTCCGCAAGTAGAAGACGATTTCCCGCGATTAAAGTTTCAGGGCGACCAAAATCTAATATATCTCCTCTCATTTCATTAATTTTTAACTTAAACCCTTCTTCTATTAATTGCTGAAGAATCGGAGTTAATTGATGTTCTTGTCCGTTTTCTAAAGTAGTTTTACTCTGTTTCTCTAATAACTCAAATAATCGATTAGTCATACTCATTCCAAATAAATAAGCTCCTGATACTGCTAAGTTTGATTTGGGATCTTTTGGCTTTTCCACGATATTCTTGACAGTTCCATTATCATCTAATTCAATTACACCATAAAATTGTGGATTATCAACCTGTTTAACATTTACCACACCATCACAGATATCTTGATGGAAATTCAATAATATCTGGGAGTAATCTTCAATGGGAAGTCTATCGCTTAAAAATATGAAGCAATCATCATTTTGGGAAAGATCCTTTGCTAATAGAATAGCGTCTCCAAGTCCACTAAAAAATGGAACGTCTGCTTCGTATCCCAATGGTTCTTGCTCAATAAAATGGAGATTAAAATAATCTGAATGAATATTTTTAAGATATTCAGTTATTTGTCGTTTTTTATACCCAACAATAAAACAAATATCCGTGCCTTTTGGAAATGAGTTTTTTAATTTTAAAAGAATATGATCAATTAATCTTTTCCCCGCTATTTTCAAAAAAGCTTTCGGCTTAGAATATGTAAAAGGTTGTAGTCTTTTACCCACACCAGCTATAGGACAGATAAGCCACATTTAATAGATTCAAAAGCTGTCTAATTCTTAATATAAAATTATAAAAATCGGTAAAATAAAAAGTATTTTGAATTTTATGGATTATGTCAGAATTTTTTGATTATTTTATCTAAAATCTCGTAATATTCTTCTTCTTTTAGTTTTTCTTGAATTATTTTCTTCAACTTTCTCAAGTAATAGTTATCTGAAGTAGTTCTTGTTGTTCCATAAATTTTCTTATTTAACGCAATTCTTGTTTTCTCATCTAGAAACTTGGGAGGAATTGCCTTATATTTTTTAATCAATTCCCTTTTTTCATCACTTTCAATTGGTTTTTGTTCAATCTCCGAGCTCAGCATTGAGGATAAATTTCTAATCCATGTTTCAATTTTATCAATATCTCCTTTTAGATAAGTTCTCTTATTTAACCATTCATTAAATTCAAGCACTTTCTTTATTATTTTATCTTCCTCTAATTCTTCACTGGATTTTTGACTTTCTTTCTTAACTATATCTCGAATTTTCTTTTTTTTTAAATCTTGAATCTCATCTTTTGTAAGGCGTTTAAATGCGACTTCTCTTTTCATTCTCTCCTCTTTAGTATCTTTTTCAGAAAGCCATTTATCAATTGACATTTTACTCCTCACTAGTATTAAATTCCTAAGTTAATAATTTGTTTTTTATTAAGTATTTAACAGAAACGATATATATCATACTTACATTTTAATTTGGTTAAATTAAAATTGAGAATCATTTTTTATTATAATTAACACGATGGTGATTAAAGGAGTAATTTTTGATTTTGGCTTTACACTATTTTATTTTGATACTCCTTCTGTCGAGAAGTATTATGAATGTTTTAAAAAAGGATTACTAAAATCAATTGGAATTTTAAAAGAAAACCAAGTTTGGAATGAGGGACTAACTAACGAAGCTTTTATCAAAAAATTTAGTAAGAAAAGACAATATTTCTTTAGAAAGAGCATTAAAACAAAAATAGAATTTCCTACAAGTATGATTTTTCAAGATGTTCTGGAATCGCTTAAAAGGGACGATATTATTAAAAATTTAGATTTGTTAACAGAAACCTCATATGAAGAATTAGCTGAACTGTATCATTCATGTGAAGAAGAAGAATGGGAACCATTTGAAAATACTAAAGAGACATTAGAAGAACTATTCACGAGAAATCTGAAAATTGCATTAATTTCAAATCATCCAAATCATAAAACAATAAAAAATATGCTAAGAAAGCATGAATTATTAAAATATTTTAATTTTATAATTACATCCGCTAAATTTGGAAAAAGAAAACCTGACCCAGATATTTTTATCCATACAATTAAAAAAATTGGATTAGAAGATCATCCCAATTCAGTTTTAGTATGTGGAGATGAATATGCTGATATTATTGGAGCTCAAAGAGCGAACTTACAATCAATTTTATTGGAAAGAAAATATAAATTTCCCTTTGAAAAAGAAATTGATGTATCAAATCTCAGGAGGATCAGTAATATTTCAGAAATCTTGGACTATATTGAATAATTTTAAAAATAATATTCGAGTGGTTTAAAGGTATGGCCCGGGGGGGATTTGAACCCTCGATATCTGGCTCCGCAAGCCAGCGCCCTATCCATACTAGACTACCGGGCCTTCATAAACTTATCTTAAGGTTTTACTTATAGATTTTTTTCTCTCATAAGTATTTATTTACTTTAATATTTCAAGATTAAAAATATAATCTAATACAAAAAGAATAAATAGTCAAGAATTAACATAAAAATCATAAATTTATTTCTTTTTTCTTCAAAACTTTGAGGCTTTAAAGGAAAATTTTAATATTTACTCCAACAATAAGCTTATATGATGAATAATCGTCACTATTCTAATTATTGCGTTATTTTTGATATGGATGGTGTCCTTGCTGATACAGGACCTATTCATTTTGAGAGCTGGGTGAAATTAGGAAGAAAACTCGGTATAGAATTTACACAAGCATTTTTTGAACAAACTTTTGGCCAACAATCTCCTGCAATCACTCGAAAATTCGTAGGTCCAGAAGCAGATGAAGTTGATATTGAAAGATGGGCTAGTTTTAAAGAGAAAAGTTATCGAGAAATGGTTAAAGATAAATTAAAACCTTTACCTGGGGTTATAAAATTAATAACTGATTTAAAATTAAAAAGGTTCAAATTAGCAGTAGGATCAAGTGGACCTTCTGAAAATGTGGATCTACTTTTAAACAGTTTAAAAATTAGAGATTTTTTTGATGTTATTATCACAGCTGCTGAAGTAAAAAAAGGGAAACCTGAACCAGATGTTTTCTTATTTGCTGCAGATACTTTAAATATAAATCCAGAAAATTGTATAGTGATAGAAGATGCACCAGTAGGAATTGAAGCGGCGAAAAGAGCAGGGATGAAGTCGATTGCACTTACAACTACTCATACTAAGGATGAATTATCTGGAGCTCAGCTAATTATTAAAGATTTATCAGAAATTACTATTAATGATATAATGCGTTTATTTCATTTAAAATAAAAAATCAAGAAAATGAAATATCATAATAGATTCTATTAATTAATTTAAATTAAATTCGTACAATTAAAAAGTGGTATAAAAATGTTAAAAACCAAAGTTACAGAAATGTTAGGCTTAGAATATCCGATTTTTTGCGGGAATATGATGAATATAAGTTATCCTTCTTTTGCCGCGGCTTGTTCAAATGCCGGTGGCCTTGGAATCATGGCTTCAGTGATGTACAGAAAACCCGAAGAATTACGAGAAGCACTTATAGAGCTTAAATCCTTAACAAATAAACCAATTGCAGTGAACATAAATTTATTTCCTATGTTAAAGCCAATTAAACAGATTGATCATGTAAAAGTAATGTTAGATGAGGGAATTAAAATTATTGAGACTTCTGGTCATCAAGCACCTGATAAATATATTCCTTTGTTTAAGGAACACGGGGTCACTTGGATCCACAAATGTGCAGGTACAAGATACGCGCAAAAGGCAGCTTCATTAGGCGCTGACATTGTAGAAGTAGTTGGTTGGGAAAATGGTGGTGCAACAGGACGATATGATATTGGGACCTTAGTATTAACTCCTGCAACAATTGATGCTATAGACATACCTGTCGTAGCGGGAGGTGGTATTTCGGATGGTAGGGGTGTAGCTGCAGTGTTAGCTTTAGGCGCAGAAGCGGCACTTATGGGAACTCGTCTCATGGCTACTCAAGAATGTCCTATACATGAAAATTTAAAACAAGCTTTCATAAATGCTTCTATCTATGATACTATGCTCATAATGCGATCGCTTAATGCTACTCATCGAGTATGGAATAATCAAGCAGCAAAGAAAGTTATTGAGTTAGAAAATTCGAAGAGTGACCAAATGGAAATATTTAATGCTGCTGCTGGTGCTAAATCTAAGATGATGTATGAAGAAGGTAATCTGGATGTTGGTGTAGTTTCAGTTGGTCAAGGTGTAGGTCTTATTCATGATATACCATCTGTCAAGGATTTGATTGAAGGAATTATGAAAGAAGCTAATATGATCATTCAAAATCTTGCTAATAAATAAATCATCAACTTCGCAGAAAAAAATGATTTCAACAAAGGATGCAATGAACAAGTGGTTTGGGAATTTTCCATCTAAGATATTTGCAGATGATACCTGCTATCTTATTGGAGCGTTCGCAAATGTTAGTGTGATAAAAACCAATGAAGGATTAGTTGTTTTTGATTTATCCAGTAGGATATTTCATCGCAAAGTATTCAATATCATTCGTAAGTTTTCACATAAGCAAATAAAATACATCATTTATTCGCATGGGCATTTTGATCATTGCTTTGGATATGCGTCGATCATTAAAGAAATTGAGAAAAAAGGTTGGGAGATGCCACAAATTATTGGACACGAAAACATATTGGATAGATTTGAGAAATATAGGGAATTAGATAGATATCACATTTGGATAAATAGACAACAATTTTCTTCAATAGGAAATATACCAAAAGAGAGTGTTTCTGCACATGATACACTTAATCCAACTCTAATCATTCATGGAAATGAAAATTATGAATTTAAATTAGGCAACTATTCTTTTGAACTTTATCATGATAAAGGGGAAACAGACGATAGTTTATGGATGTTTTTTCCTGAAAAAGAAGTATTATTTCCTGGAGAATTAGTATCTAATCCCACATTCCCTAATGTTGGAAACCCTTTTAAAGTTCAACGTTACCCTAAACAATGGGCAATAGCTATGGATAAAATGTTAGAAAAAGATGCTATGTATTTGGCACCTGGTCATGGACCACTAATAGAAGGCAAGAAAAACGTTCAAGAAGCATTATCAATAAGATCAGAGGTAATGCATTTTGTTTATGATGAGGTTGTAAAAAGGTTAAATGAGGGAAAGTGGTTCGAACAAATTTATCATGAAATGCTTGAAATTTACCCTAAAAAATTCAAGAATCATAAATATCTAGTTCCAGCATATGGTTGTTATCGATTTGCAATACATGCTGTATATAGACTTTTTCATGGATGGTACACTACGGGAAATCCTACTGATCTTTTCCCTGCTAATTCAACGGAAATTGCACAAGAACTTTTAGTTTTAAATAATGAAGATCAGTATCTTAATCACGCGGAACATCTATTTAAACAAGGAAAACTTCAATTAGCCTTACATATTCTTGATATTATTATTAAAGGATCAACTAAAAATGATAATACCTTTTTAGAAGCATGCTCTTTAAAGATTAAGATCTTAACTCAAAAAGAAAGTGAAGAAACTTCATTTATAGCAAAAAATATATTTAAAAATGGAATTCATGAATTACAAAAAATGATATTAGAATCGAAAAAAAATTGATGAAGAAGTCAAATGAAAGATGAAGAAATAAAAGAGATTCTATTGATAAGCGGATTGAAGAATGCGGTTAGTTTTAATGGTAAGCCGAATAAAAAAGCTATAATGGGAAAGTTAATGGCAACAAGACCTGATCTGCGTTCCCAAGTGAAATTAATAATCCCTATACTCGACAATATCATTTCTGAGATCTCAAATTTAAGTATTAAAGAACAAGAGGCAAAATTACTTGAGTTAGATCCTCATGCTTTAGATAAAAAAGAAAAAGCTGAAGAAAAAAAGGAGTTACCAGAATTACCAAATCTCTTGAAATTTGAGAAAGTTATAATGCGTTTAGCTCCTTATCCAAGTGGAGCATTACATATTGGTAACGCAAGGATGATCATATTAAATGATGAATATGTTAAAAGATATAATGGGGATCTTATTCTTTTTTATGATGATACAATTGGAAGCCCAAAATCATTACGAGGGAGCCCTAAAGCAAAATATGTTTTACCTGAAGCTTTTGATTTAATTAAGGAAGGTTTGGAGTGGTTAGGAGTACAATATACAAAAATCTTCTATAAAAGTGATCGATTAGAAATTTTTTATGGTTATTGTGAGAAATTAATTAAAGATCATATAGCTTATGTATGTTTTTGTCCGGCTGATGAATTTAGAGAAAATTATAAGAAAAGGAAAAAAGATTGCCCACATAGGAACCAATCGGTTGAAAAGAATTTAAAAGAGTGGAATGCTATGCTCCAAAGGGAATATCACGAAGGTCAAGCAGTAGTAAGATTAAAAACTGGAATGGATCAGAAAGATCCCGCTTTAAGAGATCAAATCATTATGAGGATTTCTGAAGCAGAACATCCAAGAGTTGGTAATAAATATACGGTATGGCCAATGCTAGAGTACTCCTGGGCTATTGATGATCATTTAATAGGTGCCTCACACATTTTAAGAGGTATTGATTTAGTTAAAGAGGGTATAATTGAAGAATTTATTTGGGATCACTTTGGGTGGAAGAAAGCTGAATTACTATATTATGGAAGACTCAATTTTGCAGATATGAAATTGAGTAAAACTGAATCAAGGAATAATATTCAAGATGGAATTTATGATGGATGGGAAGACCCTAGAACATGGAGTTTACAATCTCTTAAAAAGCGAGGAATAAAATCGGAAGCATTAAGAGAAACGCTATTAGAACTAGGTATGTCTCAAACAGGGATAACATTTTCTGTAAATTGGCTCTATTCAAAAAATCAAGACATTATAGACGATATCTCCAATCGATATTTTTATGTTGAAGATCCTGTCTTAGTTATTATTGATAATGTTCTTGAAAAGGAGTACCTAGCAGAACCTTTATTACATCCAATAGAACCAAAAAAGGGGAAGAGAAAAATAAAATGTATATCAAAAAATAACGAGTTGAAAATATTAATATCTTACCCTGATGGAGAAAAAATGAAAAGGAATCAAATAATTAGGTTAAAAGATTTAATAAATATTAAAATTAACTCAATTGATTTGAATAATAAGAAAATAAATGCTATATATCATAGTAAAGAATTAGATCGAGATTTCTCTATTATTCATTGGGTACCTAAAGATGAAAACATAGATGTATCAATTTTAAAACCAGATGGGACAATATCAAAAGGAAATGGCGAAATAAATCTTTTAAAAGTGCCTATGAATCAAACAATTCAATTTGAACGATATGGATTTGTAAATCCTATAAAAATTGAAAATAATCGTCTTATCTGTTATTTTACTCATTAATTTTTTTTATTACAACAGAAATTAATATATTAACTTCATGACTTGATTTAATATTAAGACTTAAATGATACATCAAGATATTCTGATTTAATCAATGTAAAGGAAAAAATTTTAATAACAAAATAGCCATAATTTACTCTAATATATTCAACAACTGAGTAATTTAAAAGAGAATATTCATTTTTATGAATCCATTTATGCCTTGTAAGAAATGTGGGAGTGGATTACCCATAATAAAGGGTTCAGTAGCTCAGTGTCCTTATTGTGGGGCAAGGACATTATATATGGAATCAGTTTATTCTCTTAAACATTATCTATCAGAAATTTTAAACCTCACTTTAAATAAAAATGAAAAACCAGTCAAAAATTCTGAACTTGAGAGAAGAAAATCTTCAATTGAATTATTTTTCTATAATCTTAATTCAAATTTCAATGAATATAGACATCTTATTATTACTAAATTAGACGATATAGAAATCAATCCTTTGAAACTTTTTAATTCAATTCGTTCAGCGGGTCATTTAGAACTTATTATTGAATTCTATCTAATACCTTATATAAAAGAGGATAAAATTAAAAGGAAATATGAAGATTTTAGACACATCTCCTATATTATCAATAAATCATTACTTGGTTTATATTATAGTTATTTAGCTAAAAATTCAGTATATCCTGAGAGATGTGCTAATTATTACCATTTTGTTGAAATAAATTATCAGAATATTGTAGATTATTGTAATATTGTTCATCTAGGGAATAATAATTGCCAAATTTATGATAAAAAGGAAATATATATTATCCTTACTGAATTTGCGGCGATATTGAGAAAGATTCTAAATAATAATCCTAAATATTATTCTGATAAGTTAAAAGATTTACTTGACAAACTAATTGAAATTAAAGCTGATAATTTTCAAAAAATTAATTTATACGGTCAAATTGAAAATATTTACCAACTAGAGCATAATACAAGTGTAGTATTAGAAAAGGTAAAGATTGACTGTCCTTTATTATCTACGGATTCATTGGAAGAAAGCATTATTTTTGAGAAGGAAAATAATCTTGAAAAGTTAACCACTGTCGGGAATTGGCTTAAAAATGTGTCTGAACAATATCAAAAATATCAAAGAAACTTATTAAAATTACATTCTGGAAAATTAATTAATTATTTAGAATCTTATCGTACAGAATTTATTAATTATAAAAATCGAAATTTAAAAAAATTCAACAAATTGCTAGAAGCTATGATATCAAAGGCTTTTGAAGCCTATAATTCTGAAGCTGTTGAATTATTAAATTCGTTAAGCGACTTTTTACAGGATAATACTCATTACGAAAAGATAATTAATAGATTTGAAAGTAAACATAAAAATTTTGTTCAATTAGATGAACTCTTAAAAACCTTTATTAAGGAAGTCAATGAAAATTTATTATTTCAAAACTCTGAGTCAGAATATAATGATAAATTTACATCAATTATTTCCATCAAACACTCAGAATTTGATAAATGTATCTTAAAAAATATTAATTATATACTTCAAGAGTTTGAAGATTTAAGAAATAAGAAAAATTTCTCTTTAGAAGAACAAAAAAATCAATTTGGTTTAAATTTTAAACCATATCTTCAAAAACTCATTGATATTAGTTTTGATTTAGATGAAAAGACCTTACCATATCCTATTTTTATAGATCTTAAAGTACAGAATAAAAAACTTAAGTTAGATCATCCAGAAAATATTTCAGTTATAATTCAGAACCCCAACATGAGTGAAATTAAGGATATAAAGATATATTTCTTTATGTCTGATACTTTTGAATCTAAGCTAGAATATACAATTATTAAAAGGTTAAAAGCTAATGAAATGACGAAAATCAAAACGAAAATAATTCCAAAGAAAAAAGGCAAATTTCTCTATATGGTAATGGCTGAATACCAACATATCAATAAAACTTTTTGGATGCCTTCAATGAAACTTGAATTAAAAGTTGAGAAAGCTGAAGTAATTATACCATCTAATCATTATCAGACAGTAAATCCAGGAATTTATCAGACTGATTTGCCTATAATAGAGTTTTATAGTTTATAAAAGATAAACTTTACTAAATTAACCATTTTTTCAATATTTATGAATTTCCATTTAGAAAGGCAAAGTTTTTAGTAAATTAAAGTCTTTTTGTATTTTAATAATGAATGATAAAGAAGTTCAAGATATTAATAAAAATCAAGAATATGTTTCCCATAAAGATGGAACAGAATCAAATGGTGATATTTGGTTATTTTGTCCCGTTTGTGGCAATAAGATTCCCAAAATTCAAAAACTCAAATATTGTATAAGTTGTGGGACGAATCTTGAGTATCTTAAGGAACATAAAATTTTACAACCACAAGAAATTAAGAATCCTTACATTATCCCTTCACAATATCCTCAATATCACGTCCCTCCAGTCTCTTATGGACCAAAGAAAATTCCTGATGATGAGATAATTGATTCTAAAAATCAAAATTTATGGGGGACTCGGGCATCTATTGGAATTCCATTAGGTGCATTCCTTTTGATGAATTTTTTAACTGCTGGGATTATAATAATTTTGATCTATACTTCATTTAATCTGGAACTTTTATATAATATCATTTCTAATCCCTATTTCTTAATTTTCAGTTCCTTCTGTGAGTTAATATTTATTATAGTTCCAGTTAGTTATGTGGCTAAATATCTCAAAAACCCTAGTTTAAAGAATAGATTAGGATTATTAGGATTTACAGTCCGGGGTTTTGAAAGAAAAAAATTAATAAAAGAAATAGTATTAGGTTTAGGATTTGCAATAGTTGGGCTTTTTTTGGTTGCAATAGTGTCCTTTCTAACTGAAATTATCCTTGAATTATTCCTTGGCATTGAGATTGTAAGATCTGTTAGCAGTACTACTAGCGATATAGAATATATTATTGGCTCTGCAGATATTGTTAGTGTCATTCTGTTATCCCTTGTGATGATCCTAATTATTGGAACATCTGAAGAGATCTTATTTAGAGGATTTATGCAAAAAGGTTTGGTGCGGAGCTTAGGTAATAAAACAGGGCTTATAATAACTGCACTAATTTTTGCATTAATTCACGTATTAGGAGTAGTCACGTTGTTCTTAGATGATCCTTTAGTCTTGCTAGTTTCATTTATTTTATCTTTTATTCCATATTTTGCAATTTCACTATTATTAGGTTTTATTTATTATTGGAGAAAAGAAAATTTGTTAGCAGTTATCATAACTCATGGCGTATATGATGCCTTAACAATCATTTTTGCTTTCCTAATATACAATTTTTTCTAAACATATTTTTATTCTAAAGATGATAATACAGAAATTTGAATTAGCAGCAAAAGATAAAGAAAGAAATATAGGAATAGGATTAGGAAAATCTGAATACCATAACCAAAAAATCTTAAAAGCAAGTCTAAGTTTTTTACAAAAATACAAATCAAATTTATATTTATTTGGTACTGAAAATAAAATAAATGAGCTCCTTGAATCATCTCATCAAACTAACATTAAATCAAAAGTAAAATTTATTGAATGTCAAGATCCTGAAAAATCTATTTTGGAATTTTTGGAAAAGAGTGAAATTGATTCAATCGTAAGGGGCTCTTTAAATTCAAACATTTTTCTAAAGCATCTTATAATAAACCTTAATATCAAAACACATAATAGATTAGCACTATTAGAAACTATTAATGGACATCAATTCTTCTATGGTCCGGTCGGAATTGATGAATGTAATAATTTTAATGAAAAAATTGCATTTTTAGAGGCAGCTTTTAAAGAATTGGACAGAATTCACATTGTACCTAAAACTAGTATATTAAGTGGCGGAAGAATAGGTGATATCGGTAGAGATGCTAAAGTTGACCAAACCATTCAAGATGCAGAAAAAATTGTTAAATTAATGAAGGAGAAATATAAGGATCTTAATATTTCCCATGATGAGATACTAATAGAAAAAGCAGTAGAAAATAAGGCTAATCTAATCGTAGCTCCAAATGGCATCTCTGGAAATTTGATTTACCGTACATTGGTTCATTTAGGTGGAGGTAAAGCCTATGGCGCTATTTATATGGGATTAAAAAAACCAATAATAGATACTTCACGAGTAGGGAATTTTTCTGAAATTTATGGTGCTTTAATATTAGCAGTTGCTCTGTCAAATTAACAAGATTTTATTTACTTAGAGAAATAAAAGATATTTTTTGATAAAAAAAGTTTATGAGATAAATTTAAATTCATTAAGAATTTTGGTAAAATCTTTTTCTTCATCTGTAGCGTTTAAATAAGCTAAATTCTCATTTAACTCTTGTACATTTTTTACCCCAGGGATTGTAGTTGAAACACCAATTTGTGATAGAATATAACTTAAGCATTTTATGGGTGTAATCTCTTGAGGCATTTTTCTTTTTAAACTAATGCCTCCAGTGTGATATTTTGCTATATTTACAATCCTGTTTCTTTGTAATAAATTACCCTTTGCAAAAGGTTTAATTGCTACAAAACCAACACCTTCTTTACTACATGTTCCCAAAAGTTCCTTTCTTCCCTGTAGACTATGATTTATGAAATTGATCTGATTCATTATCATATCAAAATGACCAGTTCTAGCAGCTTTTTGACCTATGGATACATCATGAGTACTCAACCCTATAAAATTAACCTTTCCTTCTAGTTGAAGCTTTTTTGCTAGATCTAATAATCCCCCTGAAGCAATTATTGATTCATATTCATTTTCTTTAACATATTGTATATTTATAATATCAATATATCCCTTTCCAAATTTAGAAAGTGTTTTTAGAAAAGTTTTCTCGCAAACATTAATATTCCGAATTCTTTGAGGTCTACCTTCTTTTTCTACCGATCCTAAATGACATGTGAGAATGATATTATCTCTATAATCTTTAATTGCTGTACTAATATTATCAATATACTTAGATACATTAAATACAATATCAAAATAATTAATTCCATATTTAATAGCTTCCCTTATAACAGAAATAACAGTACTCCTTGGCTGTTTATATAAATATTCTGTTCCTAATCCAATTTCACTAACTTTTAAGTTAGTTCTACCTAATGTGCGGTACTTCATAAAAAAAAGTTAAATATTATTTGAAAATTACGTAATAATCCCTAGAATTGCTGCAAGAAGTACTATTATTCCACCTATCCAACTTCCAAATATAATCAACAAGATCCCAATAACTGTAAGGATAGTTGGAGTATATTGTATTGGTTTAATTCCTAATAGTATAGCGATAATTGCAAGAACAAGAGCAATAACTTCAGTAATTATATTAAAACTCCAAAATTCTAAAAGATCTATCATATGTAAAAGAGTTTCCACTAACGCAATTATACCCCCAACTAATGCCACAAAACACATGACTTTATCTGATCTTTGTAACTCACTCCATAACACTTTTAACTCACATTATTTTTTTTGTACTTTTGATCAAAAAATAGAATTGATCTGCTTATAAATTTTAACTTATTAGTTAAGATTCCATTAATATGATAGATTAAATGTTGCTTTTTTATAATAAGAAAATTAAGAGTATTTTTTAATTATATAATTTTGTAGAGAACACACATATTTCTCAAGATTTAAGGTTAAAATTCTTTGCTCTAATTCGCGAAGATATGAAACATCCAATTGATTAAATAAACCTTTCAGTTTGGTAATCACATCGAATAATTCTACAATAGTATTCCAATCATTTGCCCATTCATAATCTTGAATATCTTTCAATTCTAAAATTTTTATCACCTCTTTATCTGCTTTCCATAACTTTTAAATGATTGATAAAAACATGCAATAAAAAAAATACAGATACTAAAAGAGGAGTAATTTATAATGTCTAGAAGCCAATAGACATTCACCAATAAAAATAAATATATGGGAGAGGGGGGAATTGAACCCCCGACCACTTGGCCCCCAGCCAAGTATCATACCAAGCTAGACTACCCTCCCATTGAGAAAGGGGTTATTTTTATAAGAACTCTGATGCTTTTTTAGCGTAAAATTAGTATTACATACTTTAAAATCTTAA
>JBHLRA010000037.1:0-12887 GCA_048883045.1 Candidatus Thorarchaeota archaeon
TGTTTCTTCTTCAAATTCCTGTTCCTCGAGTATTTCTTCTTCTGGTGGTTCTTCTTCTAATTCTTGTTCTTCGAGTACTTCTTCTTCAGGTAGTTCTTCTTCTAATTCCTGTTCCTCGAGTATTTCTTCTGGTAGTTCTTCTTCAAATTTCTGTTCTACTGGTGGTTTCTCAATCTTTATTTCTTCTTTCTTCAATCTCTTCTTAAGTTCTTTCTCTTTCTTCACCTTTTCTTCTATTAATTTCTCTATTGTTGGCTCCTTAGGTGTTTTTTCTTTTTTTGGCAATTTTTTTGTTTTTATAGCTTGTATACCTAATACTTCATCAATTGATAAATCAATTTCCTTCCAATCATTTCCAAATATTTTAGCAATCATCTGTTCTTTAGTAGGGATAGAAGGTATTTCAGTTATTTTCTTTTTAGACTTTATTAAACTCTTGATTTTTCTGATTTTCTTAACATGTTTTGGAATTCTTGCTTGTTGGATGACTCTATATGCTACTAAGCTTCCTCCAACGCCAATAATCGATGCAGTTATTAATATAAAATAGAATGTTGGCATTCCAGAAAAAATCTCCTCCATCTTAACTGTTATAGTAATTGAAATTTCCTGTTTAGTGAAATTAGCAGCTTCAAGAGTAATTTTAGCTATAAAAGTTTTTGCTATAATAAATGTATCAATATTGCTAGTTTCTAATTTAAAGATATATGTACCATCCTCAGCAGGATCTGGATCAAATTCATAATTAAAACCTCTGAAATTGACATTAACTGTTGCATTTACTAATTCCACATCTCTAGTTTCGTCCCATAAACTGACCTCAAAATCAATATCTGTTCCTTGGGCTATACTGATCTGATTATTACTCCCCAGCTGAGGTTCATTAAATAAAACAGTAAATTCTCTTGGCATGATTTCTATATTAATAAAAGCATTTTTCTGTACATAATTATCTTGTTTTAATGTGACATAAATGAAATAATATCCAAGTGGTTTTATCCCAGTTCTAAAATCTAAAGTATATGTGTTATTAGCATTTTGCAGTAGACTTCCAGAACCTTGACTACTAGGAACTTTCGTCCCATTTGCATATAATTCTTCCCATACATAACTAGCAATAGGTAAATCACCGAGTAATACATTTGTACTTTCATCTCTATAAGTAAATATGAAGTATTTAGGATCTTCAATCCAAATTTTTGAACTCAAATATACTAAATCTGCAGTCTGATCATTTAAGGTTGTTTTTCTCTCAAAAATATTGAGATATACTAAGAAATCTGATATTGTCGTATAATTTTCATAAGATGCTGTAATGCTAATAACCTTAAGACCTGTACTCTGGCCATCAGATGTATTAATAGCAAATGTGAAAAATCCAAAATTGATAGGATCAGCAAATATAGAAACGCTAGATAGACCTAACCATTCATATGATAACTCTGCATTAATCAAAGGATAACCTGATCCCTCGATTGAATATTGAATCGTTATATTTACAAGTTCATTGTAATATGCAGAATATAATTTGCTAGGCAAAATCGCTTGTGAACTGTAATCATGAGCACTAATAGTTGTCGGTATTGCATTCACTTTTACCAAATAGACTATTGGTGTCGGGTCATCATATGTTGGATGGAATCCACTAATTTGAAAATCATAATATCTTTTATCATTTCCAGCAGAAAGCAATCCTGAGTTAAAAGTTGATGTATAATTGCCAAAACCAACATAGTTCATTTCAAATGTTTTTAATATTACTTCCGTACCAGCTAATTTTATAGTCAATAAACAACTTGCAGGAGGATCAGATACATATTGCCATGTATCCCAATTATCATTAGTGGATAAAAATTCTACCCATAAATTCATTGTTTCTCCCCATAAAATGTCAGTTATACTATAACTCCTATTAAATGAAGAATCATAGTTAGTAAAATTAACTCCTACATCTGGGATAATATTAAAAGTGATCGATGAATTTTGGTAAAGAGTATAATTATATTCATTGATTTTCTCTCCAGGTGCTGGAATCCATTGCGGTGGATTAATATCCGTTATATTAAACTCTACATTTGTGTTATTTGCAATATCAATAGTAAAATTATATTTTCTTCCTCTTAAATACCAAAATGGCGTTTCATAGGAGTTTTTTGGAGCATATGCATATCCATCCCTACCAGAGAAAGAGGATAAGTTAACTAAGGGTAATTTGGTTAAATTGTCAACTACTTTAATGGTTCCACTTAATGGCTTATATTCTTTGTCTATATCACTATAATACACCAATCGAATGTTTAAACGAGCTACTGGTGTCCTAGTATTTACATTACATGTTTCCACTAAATTTACATCAATTATACCATTAGATTTCGTAGAATTAAATCCATTCACTTCAATCTGTATTCCGTATACCTCATAATTGTCATTTTTCAAATTTTCATTATCAAGAAGTGAAATGTCAATTTCTATGAAATCATCAGTAATATCAGTAGTAGCATATTCCTTATAATAAATTAAATTGCCAACAATTGAATCATCTTTATCAATGTAGTAAACAGATATATCTTCTAAATAATCGTTCATATTCGATAGTTCAATATTTGCATTAATTATTTTTTTATTTCCTATTTCACTTCTTGAACCATCAGTGTAAAAACGTTCATTTATAGAATAACTTCCCACACTAGTATTATTTAAATATATAGTATGATTTCTAAACTTTACATTATTTTTGACGTAATCACTTCGATTTATATAACTCTCATTCAACGCTACAGGGCTAAAATCATCAACATAGTCATCATTATCGTAATAAACTTTATAATAATAGCTTGATCGATTCAATCCTCGAAAAGTAGCTTTTCCATTTTCATCAAGTGTAATTTTTTTTACAAAATTAGTTCCTATACTTTCATTAACTTCAATATAACCATATTTTAATGGTAATCCATCCCAGTCTTCTATTTCAAAATCTATAGTCCAAAGATTTAATTGAATTTCAACCGTATAATTGATTCCGTTAAAATAATAGGATCCTATACCTAATAAACTGCTATTAAATACCACTAATTCTTGAGAACCTACAGTGTAATTAGCAGTAATATTATATCTTCCACGTGGTAAATCAATAAAAGTAATACTACCATCAGTAGCAACTTTTGAATCAACAATAAAACCTGGTGTTCCTCTTGCACTATCATTTACTATGAATATTTCTACATTGGGAACAATTCTACCATCAACATCTTTAGCCACTATAGTGACATCTGATTTATAACCTTGTAATTCTTCAATTGAAGTAGTAAGAGTGTAATTAAATCTTATATCATCTACTTGGAAAAATGCGGATTTTGTTTGAAATTGAGCATTTGATTCATCACCCCACACTCCCAGTTCAAAAAATATTACTTCACCCATATATCGAGTTAAATTGATTTCAATTGCTCCTGTTAGTTCACCATCAGAAGAAGTATCTGAGAGAGTATTTTTTATTATATTTCCAGAAGTATGAGTGTCATAATCAATTAATTTTGTCTGATCTTCCAGAGGTAACCATTTTTTAGAGCTAGGGTTGTATTCTGAGTATCCGTCAAATACTTCACCATAATTATCATAATTATTATGATTTATATCATTGTCATCATGCTGATCTGGATCAGTACTATAATATAGGTCTGATCCATTTAAAACTCTTATAAAATATCCATCTACATTTAAATCTGCATCCATATTCTTCGGTTTTTCAAATCTATAAGTTCTAATATTTCTATAAACATTTAAAGAGATTTCACCATCAACAATTGGAACTTTAAATGGGTAGCTGAATAAGGTTCCAGCATAATCATTAATCGTATCAGTATGTAATTTTCTACCTGATGTTCCAAATTTATAAGCATAATCACCATGACCTATCCTTTCTGCTTGTTCCGGATCATCAATTAGTTTATTCACAAATGATTCTCTACTCGAAGCAGAACTATCAGATTCTAATGGACTCGGATTATTTTGGCCCTTTATGGTATCAACTGGATTATGTGAAAAATACCACCCATATGGTTCAAAATTTTGACTTGTATTGATATCTAATTCAAAATCACCATTTTTAATCCAGCCAAAACTATCCGAAGGATCAATTGATTCTGCATTTGCAGCAGAAGGATTACCAAAATATAAATACGTATCTCTTTCAGTTTGGTTATTTAATATATTAGTATCAAACCATACTGTTGCATAATCTGTTGAAGGATAATCTTTTATAATATAATAATTTCTTAGAACTCCATTCTCCACAATTCTAACATCATCTAGATCTGATTGAATTTTAGTACCTAATTCTGCATAATTGAATGTTAAGCTTACTCCAAAATCAGTAAAACTAAAATTATAAGGGTTTGTAACAGTAATTAATCTACGATAGGCAAAATTGCTATCCCACCATGAATGATTACCCAAAACGCTAGTTTTTAGGGATCCATAATTATAATTTTCATTATCAAAAATAGTATCCTCAATTAGGTTCTCAATCTGATTATTTGAATAGTCATAATTTGATAAATAAGTAGGAACAAAACCTAAAATTACTGCCATCAGTATAAGTGTCGCTTTTTGTAGTCGTATTTTGTTATGTGTTTTCTTTTTCATAAGATCAACTGTATTTTTTTTAGAATTTTTAAAATGAAATTTTAAAAATATAATAGAATAAGTTAAATAAAATATTATGCTTATAGTTAAATTCAAATAAGGATGTAGAAAGAAAGTAAAAAATTAATAAATTGGTGATTGCATATAATTTTTACTCCTTATCTAACAATAGGAAAATTTTTCTTTTTTTATTGCTATTTGGATTATCTATTATGAAGTTTCCATTAAAATCTGTATTTTCTGCAAATATTTTTCCTATTTGTATCATAATTTCTTCATTCTTAGGATAAAATTGAATTATAACTCGAGAATAGGGTTTTAAAATTTTAAAAAAAGATTTAGAAAGATTTGTTAACAAATAATGCATTTTTTCATTATTTAAATCTCTATATATCCATTGTAATGCCGAGATAGAAAGAATGGCATCAAATGTATTTGCTTTAAAAGGGGGAAAACACATATCTGCACAAAGTGGGTTCAAATCTTTAATATCATAAAAATTTAGAAATTCAGATATAATATCAAGTGCTACAGTCTTAAATCCCATCTCTCTCAAGAACATTGCGGCAAATCCTGGACCACTACCTGCATCTAAGATTAGAGCTTTTCTTTTTTTAATATTTAATAATTTTAAAGCTCTAATAGTTATTTTTTCTTGAATCTTCATCATGTTCTTAGAACTTGCATACTGATTTAGGATTTCTCCCTTAAAATAATCCGATACTTCATTGTATATTTCTTCGGGTCTTTTCCTTTTAACATTAAAATAATATGAATCGTTCAAATCCCTTCAATATTAAAAAATTTTATCAGATAATGAATGCTGAAAAATTAAATTAAACTTCTTATAATAAATCAAAAATTTTATTAAATTTTAAATATTCATAATTTCAATAAGTTAATATTTTCAATAAATTAATTAATAATTTGTGATATTCGGTGTCTGAAAAAGAAGAAAAACAAATTATAAGAAAAGCTACACTAAATCTTAGAAGAAAATATGGGAGAACCAAACAAATAAACATTGTTGAGAGAGATGCTTTTATTCCAAAAAGTCTTGAGAACGAATTAAAAGATTCAATTCTAAAAAGAAAAACAATCTTAGCAACAGATATAGCATTAAAATATGATATAAGAGTATCAACGATTAAGTTATTACTAAAACAATATGAAGAAGAAGGTTTAATAAAATTATTAGACCCATCCTTAAAATTAAAAATCTATGTTCCTTCTTAGGATTAAGTTTCCCTAGTTTTATAATAGGAAATAATTTTATATATTAAAGCTTTTAAATGTATAAATAAAAATTTACTCACAACTAATTAACATAATACATAAAGCAGCTGTAGCCTAGATGGTAAGACGCCGGCCTCGAGCGTAATATTTGGAGATCAAGAAAGCCGGTGCGCGAAAGCGCTCGGGGGTTCGAATCCCTCCAGCTGCGTTAGTTATAAATTTTCTATTGAATAATTTGCAAAATTAAATTTTCCATTTGAGGTTTTGCTGCTTCAATTCTATCTAATAACGTTATGGTTTTTTCTAAATTTGCCGTATCTTCTTCAACAATAAATAACAGATAAAATTCTAGATTACCAAAATTTAGAACTTCGATTATACCAGAAAATCTTTCTCCACTTTCAAATTTATCTGAAAACTCAAGAAGTGTCCTATTTTCAGCAACTACTCGTTTCTGTAATCCAATATATATTTCATATATTTTTAATTTTTCTACTAATTGGAGATGTGGTCTGTAATACTCACCAAGAGTGATTCCCTTAGAATCGAATAGTGCTATTAAAATTGAATTGTAATTTTTACTTATTTCAGAAAATAATTGTGAAACCATCTCAATTTTATCAAACAACATGGATAAACCGCTAGAAAATGCATCCATGATCGACTTTATATCATAAATGGTTGTTTCAAAGAAAAAGATGTCGAAAGCATTCGAATAGCGTGTTAGAGCTTGCTTGAGAGTAAGGATTCTTTTATTTATATCCTTATCATTAATAAGTTGAGGATCGAATTTATGAAACAGAATGCAAATTGGAACATCTTCTTGTTCTTCCTTGAAAAAAAGTAATACTTCCTCCAAATAGTCTATTGCCTCAATATATCGATTGAAATCTTGAGCATCTATTACATAGAATAAGAGATCTGTACCCATAAGATATTTCTCTGGATGTTTCAAATATTCTTCCCTATATTGTTTCTGACCTCCAAAATCCATTCTTGTAAATTCAATACCAAGAAATCGAAATGAATCTCGGGCAATTCTTCTTGTTGGCGTTAACCTAGCTATCTCTTCTTCAAACCCGAAGCGTTTCGTAATTGCTGTTATTATACTAGTTTTACCTGCATTATCCAAGCCCATTACTCCAATTTTCTTTGAGATATAACATCACCAATTTCAGAATATAAATAGCTCTTAATGAAATGTTTTCTAAATTATTCATTATTAAGAGCAATTAATAAATAATCGCTTTTCGTAAAAGAATAATGATTATTTTAATATTTAAGCTTAACGTTTAAAACTGTTTTTATTTTAACCTCCAGCAAGAGCATAGGATAAGTAGAGTTCATCTCCTTCATTAAGGCTTGTTTTATAACTTTTAAGATACTTTATGTTACGTCCATTCAATAAAATTAGAACCTGAGCATTAAATTGATTTTTCTTCTTGTTCAATAATCCATCATCAAGCTTGTCTTTATGTTCATTTAAAAATTGAGATATTATATCTCCAACAATTTTTCCCTCATATTCAATAAATTTTTTATTAACTCTGAGTTGGAAAATATTTAATAAATTCAATTTTACTTTAGCCATAAGAATGCCCTTATAATGCTAGAGATCTTTTAATTTATATTCAGTTTAAGCTTTTACATTATTTTAATAAAAAATATATTATTTTTAAGTTTAATTTTTATCATAAATAAATCAAACGTTTACTTTTAAATTAGTAATAATCTGATATTTAAATAAAAATAGTGATATTATAATTCCCTACTACTTGTACTTGTCCTGTTTTCAAGTTATGTTCTTTAAGCACAGCAATGCCTTTCTTATAGATATCAATTTCCATAAAGGTTTCATCAAATCTCTCTGGATTAAGATTTCCACCGTTTGAAAATACTGTATTATCAATTTTTACATTAAATGATACACTAGGTGAACTATTTAGACAAAGATCAATCTGTGAATGAGCAAATTGGGCAAGTATATCACCTGAATCTATTAATTCTGTCCTCCAAATACTTAAAGGTGTAGGTATTAAACTATGAAAACAACAAACTCCAAATATTTTTTTATGACTAAGTGATAGAACTTTTTCTATAAATTTGTACATTCTTTTTCGTCCAATAAATCCTTCGGTAGAATCTCGAGTTGTGGAATTTAAGCCTTGGAAGTATAACTTATCATTCTCAAATAAAGGGTCAAATTCACCAAAATAATGGCTCCAATACTCCCAAGCGGGAGGTTTCGAATCAGTATAACCTGGTACAACTATATATGGATATTCTAAATAACTAATTTTCTCTTTTGCTATGTCAAACTCTTCCTTATAACTATTTTGGGTTACATTACCATTATGTATTACTAAATCAATACCATTAATTGTATTAATTTTTGCTATAGCCTTATCTAAATTAGTGTTCAGTTTTTCTGATTTCTCACTAATTAAAGAATTTGAGATTTGTATGAACTTACATATTGGTTTTTGGTGTTTTTCTAATTCTAAAGGGAGATAATAATTCACTTGACGTTGTATTTCACGCTTTGAATTTGAATCTAAAATAGGAATTATCTTAAATTTGATACTATTTTCTTCAATATCTATAACAGAATAAGTAAATAACTCACGATATCTTGTCTTATTACAACAAAATGTCCCAGCATTAAAAATAAATAAATCTTTTTCACTACTACTTACAGTATACAAATTTGAAGTATGTCTATGACCGTTCAAAATTAAATCTGCTTTAGCTTCTAAAAGCATCTTAAGCATATCTCCTGAATCATCAATTGCAGACCTCTCTTTACC
The DNA here is from genome assembly GCA_048883045.1 of Candidatus Thorarchaeota archaeon. Taxonomy (GTDB): domain Archaea; phylum Asgardarchaeota; class Lokiarchaeia; order Sigyniarchaeales; family SOKP01; genus Loki-b32. The sequence continues at coordinate 8,688 of JBHLRA010000037.1, forward strand.
TGTATTAGGAATTGGGATAAGTTGATGATGAAAACAGACTACCTTAAATTTATTCTCTCTCTCTTGCTTGTCTAATCGCCGTCTCACGTCCTCGATTATGTTATGATGTATTATTCCTCCTGGTAAATCTGGTTTAGTACTGTCTATCCCTATTACATATAACTCATCATCTTCATATTCATAGTGTCTCTTTCCAACCATTTCTTCAAAAAGTAAATATCCTACGTTCATCGCATCGTGATTCCCAATTAGAATCATAATTGGACATTTAGAGATCGGTTTGAACTTTTTAAATTGTTCCATAGCATACTCATATTCTAAAAGGGTACCCGTATGGGTAATATCTCCAAGATGTAAATAAAGATCAACATTCTTTATTCTATTTATCTTTTCAATACCTAAATTGTATGCATGAAGGTTAAATGGACCTCTAGATCGAGTAATATGAGTATCTGATATTAAAACAATTCTTTTTTTTGATTTTGACTTATTTTCAGGATTTATTTTAGAACTCCTTTCTGAAATCATCGTTATTTAATTTCCTTTAATTTTGCGGGATGTCCAATATATATTGAATCTTCCTCTAACAAATCATTAACTTTTGTATAAGAATGAGCCGATAATTTTGCATTTCGCTTAATATGGGTTCCAGGTAATAATACACATTTAGCTCCAATTAAAACATTATCTTCAACAATTATTTTTTTCAAAATTAACTTATCTTGCTCAATTCCAAAACTCAGAAGAGTACTATTCATTCCAATAATAACATTTTCTCCAATAGATACAAATTCAGAAGAGATCCAGCAATTATCATGTATCCCTTTCTTTCCAATTTTCACCCCAAAAAATCGAAGTGTGAAACGATTTTTAAACCAGGGTAATGGATTTGACGCACTTATAAAAAGAGGCCATTTTTTAATGATATTTCTCATATTCCAATATGTATAATTCTTATCCTTTATATCTCTCTTGAAAATTCCCTCTTTTGGAAAAAAAACTAATTTAATTATAGTCAAAATTAAAACAGAAATTAATGTAGCACTAAATTGGAGTAAATAAATTAATATTATAACATTTAAAGGTGAAAGTAAAAAGAATATTAGATATAATCCTTCTTTCCAAAAAATAATAAGATATGTATATTCAAAGAGAATACATGGAATAAAACTAAAAATAATTATGATATAATAAATTATCAAATATTTTCTTCTTAATCTCTCATCTATAGGCGTTGGAGAATCCCCTTTCAAACTTGCTGGTTGAAACATCCTTTATTTACTCCCTCCGCTAATATTTTTATTATTAAGATTAGGATCCTCGATAATGCCTTTTTTTATTCTTTCTGCCTTTTTTTGAGATTCTTCTACAGACTGTATTTGAAGAGTCATGCTAACTGGAGTGCCCACATGAATTAAATCTCCTTCTAATACTTGATTCATCCACGTATAGCTATTTACTCCCAAAATAGCACCATCTTTGAGTGTCGTTCCGGGACTTATTATCGTTTGAGGTCCAACAATGCAAGTTTTCCCAACTTTAACTTTCTTAATCAAAATTTTATCCTGATAAATTAAATGGGAAAAAATGCAGATATTTAAAGAAGTCATTGTATAATCCCCAATCTCTACAAACTCAGGATCAATATAACCTTCATAAGCAACTACATTTCTTCCAATACTAACTCCTAACAAACGGTATACCATAATATCTGACCATGGTAATGGTAATGCTCTTGCCAACCAAATAGGAAAATAGGCTGTCCAAAATCTTCGATGAGTGTATTTCCATTCTTTACTCCCCCTTTTAAATACCCCCTCTTTCGGAGGATAGAGCTTATTTAATGTCTTAAAAATAATAGTTGAAAATAGAATAATAGAAAATGCAAATAATAGGAGATTACCATAAATATTTAATGGAAGTAAGATCCATTCCCACCACTCGCCAACTAAAACAAATGGTAAAAATCTCTTGCCTGTCAAAAGAAAATAGAGATCATTATAAAACCATAGATTTATTGAAATTACAACAATAAAACCTACATATAACTGTAAAAAAATGATTAAAGTAAATGGTGTTTTAAAAACTCCTGAAGTGGAAATATAATCAATTCCACCTTGAGAATCTCCAGTATTTTCCATTTAGGTTCTCAAATTTTATTATGATTCCTTTATAATATATTATAAGTTTGAAATTAATTAAATCATGATATAAAATTTTGCGAATTGAAGTCTAAAAGTAAAAATAATTAAAAACTTATTACACTATGATTTATATATTATTAAAAAAATAAATGCATAAAATCTATTCAAAATAATAAAATTATTTCAATAAGGTGAAAAATAATTAGTATCGACTGGGAAAAAGCAGAAACAAAGCCCGATAAGAAAATATCGGTTGAAGGTAAATTCTTACTTGATCTTAGAGCAAAAGTTAATGACTTAGAAAAACAATTAACTGACACAAAAAAGCAATTAGCGGAAACAAAAGATAAACTTGCTGGTACAATGAATGAACTTGATGAAACTCAAAGTAAGCTTGGACAAATTGAAAATAAGTTTTCCTCTACTAAAAGTGACCTTGAAAAGAAAAAAACCGAGGATCAAGAGATTATTAAAGATTTAAATACAGAAAATAATAACCTCAAAGCAGAATTAGCAGAATTTAAAACTAAAGCCAATGAACTCGAAAGCAGTTTAACATCCAAAGAGGAGGAACTCAATAAAGCTAACTCAGATTTAGAAACAGCTAAAGCATACGAAGGTCAATTAAATGATGCTAATAACACAATATCAGCAAAAGATAAAGAAATAGGTAGTCTAACATCTAAAATAGAAGATTTAACTTCAAAACTTACATCTGCTGAAGGGGAAATTACTCAGTTAAACTCTCAATTAAGTGAAATAAACAATAAGCTCTTACAGAGGGACACCCAAGTTCAAGAATTAACTGACAGCCTCCAAGAAAAAGAACAAGTACTAGAAACGACATCAGAACATCTTCATGAAGTAGAATCTGAATTAGAAGAATTGAAACCACCAGATATCGGTGCAGGAGGATTTGCTAGCGATGAAAGAATAACATGTCCTATGTGTGGAGCGGTAGGATCGAATATAAAAGTTACAGAAGATAAGACTAAAGTGCTTTCTTACGTAGGACATATTCCTATGTATGCAAAAAAGCATGTTTGTAAAAAGTGTGGTTATGAATTTTAATTTCTGCTGAATAAGGCAGAAATATTTAGCGATTTTTTATTTTACCTTTTTTCTTTTCTATTTAAGCTTTATCTATATTTACATCGTTAATCAATTCTATTCTAGAAGATTAGAGGATTAGAGTTCTATTAATAAAATACTATTTTAAAATATTCAAGCATTTTTATATAACATTATTAACAGGAATCCTAAGGAAAAATATATTGGAACTAGGTCGCAACAAATTAATAGATAATAAGTTTAATACAAGTTTTCAAAATTTTAAAATATATTTATGTGTTTTATTAAAATTATGAATACTAATCCCTTGAAAAAATATATAGGTACTTTATCTCAAAAAGAATTACTTAAATTGTATTCAAAACATGTGAATGGTCCAAAAGTTCGGCTGTTTAAAGGATTTGGGTTAGGAGTAATTCCTGGTGAGAGGGATGGAATCCATCTGAAAACTATAGAAGGTTTAAAACCGGGAACAGCACCATTAGAGTTATATAATTGTCGTTCTTCTGGTGGTGTATTTAATCTAGGACATCGGAATCCAAAGATTGTTCAACGCCTTAAAGATGCTTTAGATGGAGGTCTAGATTTGGGAGATCATATGCTTTTATCAGAATGGAGAGCATTATTAGGAAAAAAGTTAGCTGAATTGATGCCTGGAGATATTAGCAAAACTACTTTTGGTGTAAGTGGAGGTGAAGCAATTGATACCGCTATAAAATTTTCAAGAGCGTACACTAAAAGAAGGGGATGCATATCTGCAATTGGAGGTTATCATGGTCATACTGGCTTTGCTCTATTAACGGGAGATCCTGATTTTAAAGATCCGTTTCTTTGGAATTTTCCGGAATTTAAACAAGTTCCTTATGGAGATATAGATGCTATGCGAAAAGCTATAACTGAAGATATAGCATGCGTAATTTTAGAAACAATACCTGCTACTGGTGGTGTCTTGATTGCACCAGAAGGATACTATCCCGAGATCCGG
>JBHLRA010000037.1:12987-18925 GCA_048883045.1 Candidatus Thorarchaeota archaeon
CATGCGTAATTTTAGAAACAATACCTGCTACTGGTGGTGTCTTGATTGCACCAGAAGGATACTATCCCGAGATCCGGAAATTATGTGATGAAAAAGGGGTAATGCTAATTAGTGACGAAGTTCAAGCAGGACTTGGGAGAACAGGTCATTTTTGGGCAATCTATGGAGGTTTATATCCAAATGAACGCGTTGTTCCTGATTTTATAGTATGTGGAAAGGGAATGAGTTCTGGTATCTATCCTCTTTCAACTTGTAGTTATAAACCTTTTATAGAGAGAGTTGTTTTTAAAGACGATCCTTTTATTCAGATTTCTACAACAGGAGGATCTGATCTGGGATGCGCAGTAGCTCTTGAGATGTTAGAAATACAATCCGACCCAAAATTTCTCGATCATGTTAAGGAAATGGGAAAATTATTTGGAAAAGGATTAGAGGAGATTGCGGAAGATCATTCAGATCTCATTAAAGAAATTAGAGGAAGAGGGTTAATGTGGGGCGTAGAATTTTATAATGAAGAGGATAGTCAGTTAGGTATGGTTTCTATAATAAAAGAGGGTGTTTTACTTAACTACTGTGGAAATAAAAAGGATACTCACATTATCATGCCACCCTTGATAGTAAAGAAAGAGGAAATTGAAGAGGTTCTTAAAAGAATTCATCAAGGTATAATAAACTTAAAAAAAATAAAAAAAAAATAAAGAAATTAAATCTTAGATTTTTTTTCTTCGTGAAGTTTTCGAACTTTCTCTTTTACTTGAATTAATTTTTCACCATCTAATGGGTATTTATAAATAGCTAAAATAGCAATTATCAATGCAACAGCGGGATAAACAAACATTAGCGTTCGAAGTCCCATTTCGACCGCACTAGATACAGGGAGAGTGAATACTTCCCAATCTGCTATAATGAAGACAGGACCGATGCTTATAAATACAACTATAATAGCTAACCTCAGAAAGAAAGCATTCACGCCATAAAATCCCGCTTCTCTGCGGGTCCCTGTATTCACCTCATCTTCATCTACAATATCTGAAATAATTAAATCAATTATATATAAAGATCCAGATAATCCAAGTCCAATAAAGAAAAACACTAAAATTGCGACTATTTCCATATTCGGTCCCAAAAACATTAATGGTAGAAGTGTGAAAATCCATGCTGTCATTGAAATCATCCATGCTTTCCTATTACCGATTTTTCGTACTACTGGTTTCCATAAGACTGTTATGAAAAGAGCCGATGCTATAAATGTAGCCCCTAATAAGAGTGAGATCATGGTAGCATCTTCCATTCCTAAAACTACTTTTGCGTAAATCGGTACTAATGTAGGAAGAATACCGTATACAAACCAATTAGCAATTTCCGCAGGAATATACCACATAAAAGATTTACTCTTTATGCATAATTTGATCGAATTAAAAAAACTAGGTGCCTTCTTATAATCTTCACTAAATTCACTCTTTTCTCTAGGCGTAAATTTAATGAAAATTCCTCCAACTACAATGACAATAATAGCTAATACTATACCAAAGATCTGATATTGCCCTAAAGTAGTTATAGATGGATTTGAATAGTCTTCTATAAAGAATGATGGTAATATGAATGCTACAATTAAACCCAAGATTAGAAATACTTGTCTAACATTGTTCGCCATTGTTCTTTCTTCTTTAGTGATAAATGTTTCAGGAAATAAAGATGTGGCATTAAGACTGTACATCGTATAAAATAATTCAAATACTATAATTATGATCAAAAAATAGATAAAATTACCAATTTGATTCGCTACACCAATGGGTAAAGGTGGTGTGAATAATAGAAATAATACAACTCCTAGAGGAATTATAGCAATCATAATATATGGTAATCGGCGACCAAATCTAGTATGTGTTCTATCTGAAAGATAGCCTAACATTGGGTCATTGAAGCTGTTCCAAACTGCCCATATTATGAATCCAATGGTAATTAATGTAATATTTAGTTGAACCACAGCAAAATAAAAAGTGAATACAAGGAATGTAAAAGACTGGTATGCTGCTTGATCTGCGATTTGCCCAGTTGCATAACTGGCAGCTCCTTTAATTGAATGCCGTTCGTCTTTCATTTTTTCTTACTCTTTCATTTTATTTTTAAAAAAATATTAATTTGATATTATTTCTATTTGCTTCCTAATAAATATTTAATCAAAAGAATCTAAAGGAAAAATAAATATTAATTAAATCTTAAAGTAATATACTTTAATACATAATAATGTTACATTTTGTTTGACATGGATTTAGAAAAGCTTTTTAAGCCAAAATCGATGTGTGTAGTCGGTATCAGTAAAAAAAATCCCTTAAGCCCTGGAAGAATAGTTTTGCTAAAAAATGCTTTCGAAATGCAAGTAAAGGTCTATGGAATATACCCAAGTGGGGGAGAAATTGAGAGTATACAATTATATGAACGCTTAGATAAACTACCAGAGATTCCAGACCTTCTCGTGATTGCGGTTGGTCCTGATGATACCTTGGATTATATTCAAGATTGTGTAGATTTAAAAATCCCTGCTGCAGTAATAATTGGAGGCGGTTTCGCAGAAATCGGTGGTAGAGGTAAGAAAAGACAAGAGCGTTTAATAAAAGTAGCATTTAATAATGATCTTGCTGTGCTTGGACCAAATTGTTTAGGAGTCTATGCTCCACCACTTGTAGACACAATCTTTCTCCCAACAGAACGTATCACAAGACCTCCGAAGGGTTCTGTGGCGTTAATAAGCCAGAGTGGGGGAGTTCTTGTAGATCAATTCTTTGTAAAGTTCAATGAAAGAAATATAGGAGTCTCCACAGCGGTTTCTATTGGGAATCGAGCAGTTGTAGATGAATCTATGTTATTAGAATACTTTAGTCAAGTAGATCCTGAAACATCAAATATCGCTTTTTATTTGGAAGGATTTAAAGAGGGTAAAGCAAGACAATTTTTACAGTTAGCAAAAAAATCTGAAGATACTGTAATTGTATTTTTTGGAGGAAAAACGAGAGAAGGGAAAGTTGCAACACAATCGCATACAGCAAGTTTAGCGGGTGATTTTAAAATCATTTATAGTGCTTTAAGACAACATTATATTATTCAACCACAAAATGAAAGAGAATTATTGACATGCTTAAAAGTGTATGATGTTTTATCAAAACGGAGAAATCCGTTTGGTAAAAATGTTATAACCCAGGGAGATGTAGCTATTGTTTCTGTTTCTGGAGGACATGCTGTTATAGCATCTGACATGTTAAAGGAATATGGATTAAATGCTGTTCGGTTTTCCCATCAAGAAAAAATGGAATTAAAAGAACTCATGAATCCAGTAGCGAGAGATATAGCATCCTTTAACAATCCAATTGATTTAACAGGTTCTGTATTAGACACAGATATTGAAAATATAATTCGCTATTTATCGGATCTGAAAAATATAGAATGTATAATGTTGTTATTGCTACCTTACCCTCCAAATATCTCTTTTCAAATTGGAAGAAGGATAGCAAACATTATAACATATAAAAATAAACCTGTTGTATGTTTTGTCCCATACGTACCTAAATATTCATTGATAATAGAATCACTAGAACTAGCTAATATTCCTGTCTTTCATTCAATTGAAGAAACCGTTCAAGCTGTATCAGCATTAAAAGAAAGAACTCGTGTTGATAATTTAAAAATAAAGAATCTTTTCGATAATGAATAACCTAAACTTCGCTTAACTACTCTAAGTTACATCTATTATCTTTTCAATTCTTTCAATTGATTTTTTCACAAAATTAGGATCTTCAAATATTATTTCTATTGCTTTTTGGGGGCAAACCTCAACACACCTACCACATCCTCTGCATTCACTACTTATAAAAGCTTTTTTATCTCTTAATTCTATAGCGTTTACAAAACAAACCTCTTTAATGCATGTTCCACATCCAATACATTTATCTGTAACTTGAACTTTTATCCCGGGCATCTTTTTAATTTTTAAACCTATCTTGGGAGCAACAATTGAAGCCACTCTCCATAAACAACAACAAGGATCACAATTACAAATGCTTAATAGTTTTTCTCCTGGTTTAACTCCAAGCCATTGAGCATCTAATTTATTCCTACCAACCATATGAACTAATCCAGCTTCTCTACATTTTCTCAAATGTTCTAAAGCTTCTTCTTTTGTAACTAATTTTCCTAATTTTGGATTAATATTTAACACAGCGTCTCCAAGAAAAAGACATCCTAAATCAATAGGATAGTTTTGACATTTCATACTTGATCTGCAAATGCAGAAATTCATAACCCAGTGATTCTTAGCTTTATCGATAAAATACTCCAATACTTGGGAAGGTAAGATAAAATCATCATATTCTCCCATTGGCTGATTAATCTCAATGACTTTATCTTTTGTGAGATAAATGATATCATCCCCCTTGAAAAGTAAATGATCAAATATTGTTCCTAAAATTGGGAGATTTGTCAATTTGGCAATTAATTTGACATTTGGAAATACTTTTTTAAGTAATTTTACAAACCATAGAGGACGCGCCATTTAATCACATTAGTTTATCTAATACTTTCTAAATATAATTCTATGTCTGTTTTAATTTAATAATATTGTTATATCAAAATCAAATAATTGGAGGTTTTTTATTAGCGATTATACTTATTTCTCCCATATCATTAGTATAACCTCTGAGAAAAAAGGAATAACTATAATTATTATCACCTTTCAATCTATATTTACTATGAACTGCGGCTAATGCTGGAAAATCTCCTCCAACTCCTTTTTGCGTATAATCAAGATTTAATGTAATAAAATCACGTCGAGGAAGCTCATAATTATGTGTTGCAGATTCTAAATCATCCATATTATAAGGCCATGCACTTGTACTAAGAAATTTACCTCCAACATCTGAAACTAATAGGCCATTTCCTTCTTTATTGGTCAAAGCAATCCAACGTATATCTGTTCGGTTCCCATTTTCTTGTGGTTTTATATATGGTGTAATTAAATCTTCTACTAAACCAGAATATATCCCAATAGCCGCACCAGTTTTTCTATCTAACATTGTTTCATGAGGACCTCTTCCGTACCATATCATTTTGTTAAATTCTTTGGAAATAGACGTCTGCATTCCAAAACGAACCATGTCTCTACTTGGAGAAATACTATTTTTTATAATTACACCCCCATTCCCATAAAAATAATAAATGATATCAAGAGGATTCTTAGAATTTTTTATCGTTGATTGTACTTTTATCTGAAACAATTGAGGATTTACCTTTTTATACTCAATATTTATTACTTTTCTTGAAATTTCTGTGTTTCGCCAATTTTTATCAACACTCGGGATTGGTTTCATGCCAAAATCGACTATTCCTCTATCATTATCTGTTAGAGCTCGCCAAAAATTAGGAATTAGAGGTTTAATAATCAGATCCATATTTCTATAAGAGTATGATTCAATTGCCCCCATTATTTTACTAAATCTAAAGTTAAAATCTTTTCCTTTTATTATAAAATAAGCATCAAATTCTTCAACAATAATCTCACCCATTTCATTTATATTCATTTCTGACAATTTTGGAACTTCATAAGGTATAGTAAATTGATCCCATGCTAGGATATGACCCTTAATAGCCCAAATCATATCTTCTTCTAAAGCTGATGAGATTTTTAGGTGATATTCAGTATTTGGATTAACTTTTTTTGCTGTAAATGGGACTATTATATCCTTAGTTTCTCCAGGTCTAATATATATTTTATCGAGTTGACCTTCTTCAATTTTTATTCCATTAGCAGTTAATTCCCATGAAAACACAACAAAATCTAAAGAAAGAAAATTATATTTGTTCTGAATCTGAATTTTTCCTTTAGTTAAATCAACCGGTATTATCTTAATATTCTGATAAACTTTTTTAACTTCAAATAATGATGGAT
>JBHLRA010000038.1:0-18809 GCA_048883045.1 Candidatus Thorarchaeota archaeon
ATTGAAGATTTAGTGTTTCCAGATATTAAGAACAAACAGATATTGATCTTGACTTATAGAATAGTATTAGATAATGAAAATAAAGGATGTCCATATTATATAGAACCTCAGGGTTGTACGGTGCATGATGTTAAACCTTTAGCCTGCCAAGCATATCCTTTGGCATTAAAACGTGTGGATGCCTTTAATTTTGAAATATCGATAGATCCTCTCTGTAATTTTGTCATTGAGAATTATAATGAATTAGAAAATTTGAATATAGAAAAATTGAAAGAAATTTTTCAAGAAGAATATCCAAAAGCAGAAAAATTTTACCAGAAAAACAAAAAACTCATGTTTAAAATAAGGAAATTGGAAGCAAAAAAACAAATTGAAATACCACGTCAAATAAGTTTGGAAGAATTTAATAGATACCTACAAGATTGGGAGAGAAAAGAAATCTCTGTGAAATAAGCTAAATATCTCCTTAGATTTTAAGTTTTAATTCACTAATCAATTCCTTAAATTTGTTATCATCTAAAGTAATAATCTTAAACTGATTTAAAGCTTCGCTAATAACTTGAGCTAATATATGCTTACAAAATATACGCTTTTTTTTAATTACTACGTTTTTATAGAAATCCTGACAAGAACAATACAATTTAGGGTAAATCAAATGCTCTTGGTTTTCTCCCTGAGCTGTCCAAACGGTTCTATTAGAAGGTTTATAAGTATATTTGATAATCCCCCTTTTTAGTACTTCAATAACGCTTGTAGATTTATTAGGATAAATATCATCCAAGAAAGTAATAAATTTTTCATCAATTATCTGTTTTTTCTTAGCTTCCTTAAAAACTTGAAATAATAAATCTTTTGACATTGTTATTATATTACTAATATAGTTATTAAATAAAAAGGATCATTTTCTCATTGAATAATATTTTATATCTCCCAACCAGATATTTCCCTTCAATCTCAGGTGCTGAATTCTATTTTCAGAGAATGGCAGAGATCTTAACTGCAAACTATAATTATAATATTGATATTTACACATCAAATGCTATAGATTTTAAGGCTTTAAGAGATTCTAATGGAAAAACACTCTCTCAAGATAATAAATATTATGATAAAGTAAATAATTTAAAAATCAATCGATTTAATGTAAATTATAAACTTTCTGATAAAGAAATTCTTAACGAATTAAAAAGTATTCCTGCCTTAAAATTTCTTACTTTACACGATGATGTTTTAATTAAATTCATAAAAAATGGCCCGTACTTAGGAGAATTATTAAACAATTTATTTCAAAAACCTGAATTAACTTATGATTTAATTCACACTACTTTTTTTCCATATTTCAATTGTATAATAAGCCTAATTATTGGAACTTATATCCATAAACCAACAATATGCACTCCCTTTTTCCACTTCTCCAATCCTAGATACATGGATCTCAAAATAATAGAGGTCTTAAAGAAATTTGATTTAATAATTGCTTGTACAAATCTTGAGAAAAAGTTTTTAATCCATAAATATAACATTCAAACGGAAAAAATAAAAGTAATTCCAATGGGAGTAGATATTGAAAAATTTTCCCATATTAGTAAAAATCCGTTAGAATATCCGAAATTTAAGCAAAAATTTTTTAACGCGAAAGAAAAAAAATATAAACTAATTTTATTTTGTGGTTATAAGAATTATGAAAAAGGAGCATTATCTATTCTAAAATCAATACCTTATATTGTAAAAAAGATAAAAAAGGTCTATTTTGTTTTTATTGGGCCCTCTACTCTCGCCTTTAATCGAGAACTTTCTAAAATCAATAAGCTTGAAAGAGTTAATATCCTTAATTTCAGTCCAGATAATTTGACAGGTTATTTTGATAAAAAAAAAATATCAGCTTTTAAAGAAGCTGATATTTATTTAATGCCAAGTCGAAGTGACGCCTTCGGGATATCATTTTTAGAAGCTTGGGCAGCTGGAAAACCGGTAATTGGAGCTAGAATTGGAGCGACTCCTGAAGTAATTCGAGAAAATATCGATGGTCTATTAGTTGAATTTGATAATCCTGAGGATATTGCGGAAAAAGTTATTATGTTATTAAAAAGTAAAAGGTTAAGAAACAAACTTGGTGCGACAGGGCAAGAAAAAGTATATGAAAAATATACTTGGAATCATGTTGCAGCGGAAACACATACGACGTATAAAAACTTAATAAATAATTTCAAGTGAGTAAAAAGTGAAAAAAATTTCTGGTAATCCGTTAATTAAAAAAGAAAATGACAGAGTTTTTCTTGATTCAATCCCTCTTAATGAAATTATTAAAAAATTTAAAACACCGGTACTAATTTTCTTAGAAAAAAGAATTAGAAACAATATAGAGACATTTTATAATGTTTTCAATTCTGAATTCAGAAATTTTCAATGTTTTTATTCGTTTAAGGCTAATTTTCTTCCAGAAATCTGCAAAATCGTTCTTTCTGAGGGAATTGGAGCCGAAATTGTAGGATTACCAGAATTAAAACTGGCATTAAAGTTAGGGTTTCCGTGTGATAAAATAATAGTTGGTGGGCCATATTTATCGAAGGAGCTTATAGAATTAAGCATTAAAAATCAAGTAAAAGAAATGATAACGTATGATATTGAAGATTTAAAGAAAATTAACAAGATATCTCAGAAATATAATCACATCCAAGATGTTTGCATGAGGATAAATTCTCAGAAATTTGACAGTAAATTAGGGATAGTTTTTACTGAAAAAAAAATATCTGAGATTAAAAATTTACTCAGAGACTGCCAAAATATTAGGATTAATTCAGTGTTGTCTCATTATACCACACAAATGAATGATATTACGCAATTCAGAAATAACATAAAGACAATTGCTGCTAATTTAAAACTATTATCTGAAGGGGATATACATATTGATAATATAAATCTTGGAGGAGGATTTCCAGAAGCAACCGTTATGCCGCAAGAACAATTAAAAAATATTGCTAAGGAGATTAAAAAAGCGTTAGCACAATTTGAAGTGAATTTTAAGAAGATTTACTTTGAACCTGGAAGATATTTTATAGGAGACGCCGGCTTATTTATTTCAAAAATTGTTAAAGTAAGTGACAATAGATGGATATTTTTAAATATTGGAAACCATATTTGTCCGAAATTTGCAAGATGTTCTTTAAGATTTTATAATGCCTCCCAGATTAATAGACCACATAAATATAAAACATCTATAGCAGGGATAATTCCCACAGATCAAGATGTATTAGCAAAAGACTATTTTTTTACTGAACATTTAATCAAAGGAGATAAGGTTTTAGTTACTAATACAGGTGCATATTGTCTTACTTTTTCAAATAGATTCCCATATAAATTTCCAAAAGTTCTTCTGATTAACAATTCTGATGTAAAAGAAATATTTAATCCTGAAACGGATAAAGATATTTCAATTTATTAAATAACTCATTATTTTGGAGAATTTACACACATAATATTCTGATATTACATTAATTCTAATTTTTTCATTTTAATTCTTTGTACAAACTAAATTAAAATTTGCTTAATTATGGAGTCTTTTATTCAAAACGCACGTAAAAGAGAAAAAATTCGACCACAAATAGAAAATTTCGGGTATGCTAATATAAAAATAATTGGATGTGGTGGAGCCGGAAATAATACGATTAATAGATTAATGAAAATAGGCATAAAAGGTGCTAAATGTGTAGCAGTCAATACTGATTGCCAACATCTAGATAGTATCGAATCGCATATAAAAATATTGATTGGAAAGAATTTAACAAAAGGACTTGGTGCCGGGGGAAACCCTGAGATAGGTAGGGCTGCAGCTGAAGAATCTCGTGAGGATTTAACAAAAATCTTGAGAGAATCAAATTTAGTATTTATTACATGTGGAGAAGGTGGAGGAACTGGTACAGGTAGTGCTCCTATTATTGCAGAAATCGCAAAATTGGAAGGTGCAATTGTAGTTGGAGTAGTAACACTGCCTTTTGATACTGAAATTGGTCGTATTGATAAAGCAAAAATGGGTTTAAGTCTGTTGAAACGCTATGTCGATACCTTGGTAGTGATTGATAATAATAGATTACTTGAAATAGCTCCTAATCTACCTATAATAGAAGCGTTCAGTGTTGCAGACGAAGTTCTTGCTACTATGGTAAAAGGAATTACTGAAACAATTTCTCTACCATCATTAATCAATTTGGATTTTGCTGATGTAAGGACGATCTTAAGTACCGGAGGGGTTGCTATTGTAGGAGTAGGTGAATCGAGCGGAAAAGATCATCGAGTGGAAGATGCAATTGAAGATGCGCTTAATACTCCTTTATTAGACGTAAGTATTGATGGCGCTAAAGGTGCTCTTATTCATATATGTGGAGGTAATGATATGACACTGGCAGAGGCTAATTCTGTAGCTAAGAAAATAACAGAAAAAATGGATGTTCGGGATTCAATGGTAATTTGGGGTGCTCGAGTTTCAGATGAATTCGATGGAATTCTAAGAGTTATGCTTTTAATAACAGGCATTAAATCTCCTCAGATTTTTGGTAGTGGCTATTCATTTAATAACTCAGTTTATAATTCCAACGTTAAAAAGACTTCAAAAATAGGATTATCCGATGATATTTTCAATATAGGCGAAATTGCTTTTGATTAATAATTTTTTAATCCCCTTTTTATAGTTCTATTTAGATACCCTTTCATGGATGATAAGTTTTCAAAAGATATTCAAACAGAAATAAATGAGATTTTATTTAGACTTGAGAAATGGAATAATTATTTTGATAAGACCATTGAATTCTATATTGATGGCTGGGCGATTTATTTAAGAGAGAAAAATCTTTACCCTCGTTATATTACAATATTTAAATCCTATTGTTCAAATACATATTCAATTAAAAGTTTTGAAGTTCATCTCAAAGATTATAAAAAAGAAGAATTCAACGAATTATATTTTACTAATAACATTTCGAATCAGAATAAATTATTAGAGGAATTAAATGCTGTTGTATATGGAAAGGATCTGGCAAAAAAAGTCACGAAAATTTATCAAAATTCACATTAAATAGTCTTAAGAAAATTCAGGTTTATACATCTGTCTAAATTGTTCTTTTTTCTTTTCATTATATCTGTTTTCTAAAAATTTTAACACAATATGGTGCGGCATTCCATTAATCAGCATACTAACTGCTTTTCTAGCAATTTGTAAATTTTCATATTCTGCGATGATCGATACAGTTTTTCCATACACAGAAATAAAACATTCAGCAAATTTTTCAATTGATTTCCGCATCTCTCCATTTCTCCCGATTATTCTTCCCTTCACACGAGTTATTCTTTTATCAGATTTTCCCATTATTTTCAGTAGATTCAGTATCTCTAAGTCATAATTTTCTTCTAATAGTCTCATGGCTTTAATTGGATTGAAACCTCGATTAATTGCATTTACTACTTTTTGTGCCGTATAGACATTCAACGGCATATAATTCGGTTCCTCTGGCTGGGGTAAAATCTCATAAGATCCCAGTTTACTATCCAAATTAATTTTAACTCCTAATTTCTCTTCAATTTCCTGTTTGATTTTGCCGTCTTTACCAATTAGAACAGCGATTCTTTTCTTTCCAATTTTCATTT
Organism: Candidatus Thorarchaeota archaeon; assembly: GCA_048883045.1. Classification (GTDB taxonomy): domain Archaea; phylum Asgardarchaeota; class Lokiarchaeia; order Sigyniarchaeales; family SOKP01; genus Loki-b32. Next base: position 5,635 of record JBHLRA010000038.1, read on the forward strand.
TCTTATTTTGTGATTACTAACTCCTCATGCATCTATATTTATAACCTCATAATAAAAATCTTTAGGATCAGGTGTGTCAAATCCTAATTTCTTAAAATAATTAAATATATTATTTATATCTCTTGCTAAATATACTTCTGCTTTTGGATGTTGAATTGATACTGCTTGAGATATATCTATTACTACAGGTTTTTGATTATGATATAATATATTAAATTCACTGAGGTCACCATGAACTAATTTAGCCTTTTGATATAGATTTTTTACAAATCCCAATATTTCATTCATCAGCTTAAGAGGATCTTTAGGATCTTTTATATCCTTTAATAATGGAGCTGGAATAGATTCAAAACCAATATATTCCATGATTAATAAATTATCTTTAACATATATAGGTTTAGGAACATTTAAGCCAGTCTTATATGCGCGTTGAAGATTTTTAAACTCTTTACTCGCCCATAGATAAATAACCTTCGAAACATTACGGGGAATTTTCTTAAATCTAGGATCACCAATAATATAATTTCTCATCCATTTTGAAGTATTACTATCGATTTTATAGATTTTAATAGCTACCTCATTTTCGTTTGTATCATAAGCTAAGTAAAGGTTTGCTTCCTTGCCTGCGGAAATTACACCTTCTATTCGTTTTAAAGGTCCATTAACTAATAATTTATTTAAAGTAAAAATCGTTCTCTCGTCAAAAACAGATTCAATAGCTGCTCTTTTCTTTGATTGGTCTATCCTTTTTATCTTTTTATTATCAATTTTTCTTTTTTGTAACTCATCTATATTTAAATCGAACTTTTTATCCATCTTATTATCTACTAATTCTTCAGACTCTTCTTCAGTAACCTTGTTATTTTCTTCCAAAAGCTCTCCCCCTAAATTTTTTTTTAATTAAATTTTCATTAAAAAAATAAGAATAGTTTTTTATCAATTTAGTGTTATTTTCACCTCTGAGAATCACCTTGTTTTTCATAATGTTATCAACACTATAATATTCATCACCAATAATAATAACATCCTTATTCCTAACAGGTAAGAATTTTATTAAGGTTTTTTGCCTATAAAGGTTTCTGCCTTTTTGAGAATCTCTTCCCACCAACTTTTTTGTGCGTTTTAAAATAAAATTATACCTTGATTTCAATAATTTGATAAGGTGATTCATTAATTCATTAGTACTAAGATATAAATCGACACCATATTTTTGATCCTCTATTTTAGATATATAATGTCTATGGTCTTTTTCAAATACAGTTTCAACATAATTATTAATTTCCTCTAAAACTTCCTTTATTAAGTCAAATTCTTCCTCGTTTTTAACCCTTAATTGAATAATTGCAATAAAGTAAGTTCCGCCTCGCAAATTCGTACAGTTTTTACATAACATGTGATTTAAATTCAATGATATTATTTGATTGTGTTTAATATTGGAATTTTCTTTTAAAATTCCGAGAATTTCAACATCTAGTGATTTTAATAAATCTTTAGATGAAAATATAAAACTCTCTTCAATTATTGAGATAGAAAAATTGATGTCTTCTATTTTAGGCTTTAATAAAAATTTTTGAACCGCTTCTTCTATAATTGAAAATAACTCATTATTAACTGGTTCAATCCATACATCTTTTTTTGAATAACTTCCACAATCTAGACAAATATTAATTGATAAACGATCAGGTACTTCAAATAAAGGGTGTTCCTTTAAAAAACATGAAAGGCACATACCAAAATGTGGATCATGTTGTACTAATTCCTTTCCACATATCGCACAAAATCGATTAGGCATTAAAACATCATCTTCAAAGCCATGGGAATTCCATTAATAAATCTAACCCCTTCTTTGATTAGTATTTTTTTATTAACGGCTTCATTAACTATTTTTTCTCCTACAATATTGAAAAATGATGCATTTTGCAAAATAGAAATTGCATCTTCAAGATTTATTAATTTTCCCCCAAAAAACTGGTTTGAAATTTCAATTCTTAGATTTCCTTCTTTAAAAACTTGATTAAGCAATTCTTCATCACAACATGCTATTGTTTCACAATCATCCTTGATATGAATCTTCAAATAAACTTTCCTCAATTTTGCCTTTTCAACCTTTTCCTTATTTTTCTTTAATTTCTTCTCTTGCTCCACAAGCAGTACATTTTAAGAATAGCTTTTTACCTTCTCTTTGAATTTGAGTATCTGGTTTATTACAAATCTTACATAATACGTATGTTCTTGTATAATTTTCAATCAATTTATTTAATACTTGCTCTTTATATTGCCCTTTTAAAAATAATTGCTGTCCACGAATCTCTCCCATTGTCCCTGCTTTTTTCAGAAAAATTCCTGTGAAATGTTTCTTATCTCTATTGAGAGTATTTATTATTTTGCTAAAATTTATAATAAATGTATTTCTACTTTCTATACGGAGTTCAACTTCAGGTATTTCAAATCTAGATGATTTTTTTACGTTTTCTGGTATTTTTTCATACGCCTTATCCAATAATTCATCGTAGTTGTTCAAATCCATAATTCGATTCCATAATTAAATAATTTGTATAAAAGAAATCAACCATAAGAAAAATAGTTTTCCTTTATTATTTAAAAAAATTACACAAATAGAATTAAACTAAAATGCTTCAAAATTATCATTATCAGATTCATATATGCGCGATTCTAAAATTAAGTCATTGAGATATGTTCTTAAATCACTTTCAGGAATTCCAACCTCCTGCTGCAACTTTTCAAAACTGATTCCATTTCCTCTTGTAGAATACTCTTCAATTAGTAAATATATTTTTTCTTTCACCTTATCGTCCATAGTAGAATCGGTTTCACTTTCAAATAGATTCTCGACATCAATTTCATCTGATAACTCATAGGTATTATAACTCAAATTAGATAATTCGGTTATCTCTTGAAGTTCCCCATGTTTTATTCTATCAATCATTTCAGCATTTCTTAGTAAAATGAGATTAGGTTCTTCTACTTTTTTTATGATTTCTATCCATAAAGATATAAAATCTTTAAATTTGCTTACACGACCTGTAACTTCAACAATATCACCCTTTTTGAAGTCTTTATACTTATCAAGATCTACATTCCTAATAATTGCTCTGATCAAACCTGTACTATCATCCAAATCAAAATCAAGTCTTATGTTCGATTCAATACTTTCTTCAATACCCATATCTACTTCATTTTGTTCTATTAAATTCTCTCGTTTATTAATAATTGTGGCAATTATCCTGACACGTTTAACTTTCCCAAAAATTGTATGAAATAGTTTCTCAGATTCATTATATTGACCCTCAAAAAGATGTTTAATCCAACATTGAATAGCAGGATTTCTCCTGAATCTTATTGTTTCATTCATTTCAAACCTATCTCCATTTTCATTAATTTAAAAGTACACATTTTAGAATATAGAAATAATTATTAAACTAAGAATATTAAGATGTGCTTTTTCTTAAAATAATTATAGAGCTTTATTGCTTACACCATATTGATATATATAGAAAATGGTAGCGGGGGTTCGATTTTCAGTTTGTTGGAAACCAACCATTTTTCAACCTTTGAACGAACGATCTCAGGGTTTCTCAATAAGATGGGAATAATCTCTATTACTTATGAGCCCTGCGGCATAAACCAGGCTAGCCCACCCCGCTATAAGAGCTTCTATGAGTTTGATCCCTATGCGATTTATAATTACTATATATATAACAATTTAAACTTATAATTTAATCTTTTTCTATTTTATTAGAGGAATTATGTCTCTAGTGTCAAAAAGTTGTGTTTTTAACCAATAACTTTAACTTCAAATATAAATTAGATAATAAAAAGAAGGAATTTTGATGAAATTTCATGTCTTTAGTTGATGTAATTTTAGATTTTATTTTAAATCCGTGGTTCATATCATCTTTGATATTTTGGGTTATAGTTTTGCTATTAGTTCGTTTGTTAAGAAACAAGAAGGAAGCATATTATCTTTTTTTTCCTTTGCTAGCAATGTTCAAAACAAAAAAATTAAATAATTTCATTAGGAGAGTCGGAAAAAGAGCTCCTAAATTTTGGAAAATTTTTTGGACAATAGGAATATTTGTATCTTTTAGTTTTACAATTTTCGCCTTTTATTTCTTTTTTACAAACTTTATCAATTTAATCGTTAATCCTAGAATAGAACAAGCCATAGTTCCTCTTATTCCAGGAGTAACCATAGATTTACCTTTATTATTTTATTTAATACTTCCATTATTGTTTATCTTAACTACTCATGAATTCGCTCATGGATTTTCGGCCAGCGCAGAAGATGTAGATATAAAATCAACTGGAGTTCTTGGAGCCGGACTTTTTTATCTTATAGGATTTGGTGCATTTGTCGAAGTAGATGAGAGAAAATTAAGATCTAGAAAATATCATAGAAACACAAGACTTCGAATTGCTGCTGCTGGGACATTTATAAATGGAATGACAGCAGGAGTGGCATATATTTTATTATTATGTTTTCCCCTTATAATAGCTCCCTATTATAGTCAAGTAGCAAGAGTGAGTAGTGTTGTTACAGAAGCAGATGGGGGTTTTAATTTTGGAAATTTGGCCAATGGTGATGTGATTTTAGGGATGAAAAAGCTAGGTGCAGGAGATGATGAGTATGTATATCTTGACAATTATGCTGGTAGAACTCTTAATAATATTTTAAATAATGGAACTAGCCTAGAATGTGCAATAGGTGATAATTTAACATTAAGAATTTATGTTCCTTCATCAGATACCTATTTAGAGAAAAATATAACTTTAGGGCCTCGATACAATATAGGAATTCTTTATGAATATATTTCCGATACGGTAATACGCATAACAAGAATCTATTCTGCAAGTGAAGGAGGAAATAATTATGATAAAGGATTGTCATTAGGTTTAAATATTACCAAGATAAATAATGTGTCAATAAATAGAATTAGTGGAGATACATTAGAGAGAGCATTAACCGAATTTGGACTAAATACAATCAATTTAAGTTCAGTGTCTGATACATATATTTTGGATGTAGAGACAACAGGAGTCAAAATTGGAATATATAGTTATTCTTATTTTATGCATAAAAATGATATTGCTAAATTCTTTACACCTTTTTGGCCTGAATTTTGGTTAAGAGAGATAGTATGGCTTTTTCTTATTGCTTTCAGTGTTACATTGTTTAATATGCTTCCTTTACCTGTATTTGATGGGGATAGAATAATGAAGGAACTAATTGATTGGGGTTTTGGTGAAGAATTCAAAACTACTAAGAAAAAAATGGAGAAAATTCTATTTAAAAAAGATGAGAAAGATCTAGAATTATCAGAATATCGAGTAGAAAAAGTTGATTCTGTGAAAGTTATAATAGGGCAAAGATTTAGTGCTAAACCACAGAGCGAAATTATTCTAGCGGAAGATAAATATTCATTAATCGATAAAACTGGTGATGGATTCAAAGACACAGTTTCTTTAGACCTTCCTGAATATACAAATTTAGAAGATGGTTCACTTTTTGAGATTACTTATGAGTATTGGCATGACGAAAAACGAAAGATTAAACGTTCAATTATCAATATAATACGATTCATCACATTGTTTATACTCGTTGGCAATTTGGTTTTATCATTTGTAAAATTCGGGGAACTTATATTTTGGTTTTAACTTTTACCAATTTTTTTAACTGACTTTCATGAGTAATTATAAAATTTTTTTGAAAAAAGGAGAATGTTCACAGTGCCATAATACAACAGTAATCCAAAGAAAGTATTCTGGTGAAAATCTCTGTCCAAAATGTTTTCAAAAAAATATTGAAAAGATAATTTATAAAACAATATCGAAATATCAGATGCTTAAACCTGATGATAGAATTATAGTTGCTTTATCAGGAGGAAAGGATTCAATCGCCCTTTTGTATAATTTGAATAAGATTCAGAATAGAGCTTACCAATCTAAATCAATTATAGCTTTAACTATAGATGAAGGTATAAAAAAATACAGAGAAAATAGTATTAAGAATGCAAAGCAATTTTGCGAGAAACATAACATTGAGCATAAAATTATTTCTTTTAAAGAAAAAATCGGATTTACTTTAGACGAGATCATTAAGATAAAAAAAGAATCTCCAGATTACAAATATGCCTGTAATTATTGTGCTACCGTAAGAAGAAGATTATTAAATGATGGTGCTAAAGAACTAGGAGGTACAGTTTTAGCCATGGGACACAATCTTACTGATTTTGCAGAAACTTACCTTATGAATATACTTTATAAACGTTTAGATATCATTGCTAATCAATATATATTTAAGAAAGAAAATGACAACATAGATTACTTTTTTATTAAGAAAATATCACCATTGATGAGAATCCCTGAAGAAGAAATTTTTTTATATTCTAACCTCAAAAAGTTCAATTATTACCCTTCTCATTGCCCTTATAGGGAAATGGACCCAATCATAAGAAAAAGAGTATTGGAGTTTATTCAAATTTGTAAAAAATCTAGCCCAGAAATAGAATTTAATCTCTTAAACGGATTTTTAGAATTATCAGAAACTCTTTATAATTCTAGAAAAGTAAAGGACTATAATTCATGCCGAATATGTAGTTATCCATGCGGGAGTGCGCAAATCTGTACTTATTGTAGTTTATTAAAAGAATTATCTCATTAAAGTTATTTAATTAAATACTCCCCCATTTCTTTTAGTTTTTTATACTCTCTTACTTCTTCCTTAAATAATGGAACTTCAATTAAAATTTTATTCAATTTATCCCTAAATACTTCCCTTATCTTATCAAGGTTTCTTTGTTGCATTTCTCGTCTGTTCTTACAAAAATCACATAATTCATTAGGGTCTTGATATAACTGATTAACTATAATATTTGAAACTGGAATTTCATATTTTACCAACTCATTTAGTAATCTCCCAGTTTCTAGTATTGCCATTTCTTCGGGGATCATTACAATAACAAAAGAATTTTTTATTGGATTAGTAAGATCATCTTTAGCGTTTATTATTGATTGATTAAGCCTTTCCAAAACATCTAAAGAACTATCTTTTTTCTTTTCTTCACGAGTAAACAATCTTTTAAACGCTCCAAACATATTTCCTAATTTTACTCTCATTTTAATGAGTTTTCCTATCCATCCCGATAACGTTTCTGGGAGACTTAAAAACCTTAGAGTGTGTCCCGTTGGCGCAGTATCAAAAATAACTAAATCAAAATCGTGCTCAGTCTCAATAAATTCTAAAATTTTTCCAAAGGCTAAAGCTTCATCAATTCCAGGAGGATTCATCGAAGATAAATCTTCTAAATCACCTAATAATGACATACCCCCCATCATATCTTCCATACCCATTTCCTCTAAGGGATTTATATTCGTTAATCCTTGAAATTCTGCCATATTTGCTTTAGGATTAATTTCTAAAGCAGTTAAATTCTCTATACCTTCAATGGGAGTAGAAATACCAGGAGATAACTCAACTCCAAGACTATCACCTAAAGAGTGAGCAGGATCAGTACTTATTATCAAAGTATTTCTTCCATGTTCTGCAGCCCATATAGCTGAACTTGCAGCACAACTAGTTTTTCCAACTCCTCCTTTTCCTCCAAACATTACTATTTTTAAGTTTAGTAATATATCCTTTAATTCCATTTCAAGTTCTGGACTCTTTTCAATTCTTATGATAGCTTTAATTATCCATACTATTAATAATCAAGCTTATAACGGAGGATCGCAGCTATTCCTCCAAATGTATTATATAACATTTCTCCTTCTTCAGTTTCAGTAGATAATATATCAACATTAGTGCCTGTTGATTCCGCGATTTCCCCTAGTTCTTCTATTATTGAAATACTCTCTATAATATTAAATGAATTTGAACTGCATTTTGGACAGACCTCATTTTGGATATTTGACTTAATCAACTCATAGTCTCTCTCTTTTACAGTTCGAGACTCATTATATCCACAGTTTGAACACTCTATTTTTAGTTTATATGTATCTAATTTTTCTGAAAGCATAAGATTATCAACTGCACCATAATTTAATGCTCTTTGTATATCTTCTAACCCATAAGCTGCTAAACCCGAATCAGTGGAGATTTCTTTCATAAAACGTTGCATTATTTGTTTTTCTCTTACATATTTCACATTTTCTATTTGATCTTTTATCTTATCTATTAATGCTCGAATTCCTTCTGTTCCACTGTAGCCAAGATCAACAACATCCATTATTTTGTCCCGAAGTCGGTAATCTAAACTCTCATCACTTACAAACTTTTCCTTAGACGGTCCTGGACCACCGATAAATATACCTTGTAGATCTTCCATTGATAAAAAGAGTTCATTGACAGTATCTGAGATTCTACGATAAAAAAGTTTTTCTCCTTCCTCAATCAACCTTTCATACCTTCTTTGAGACTGTCCTCCTGCCCTGTGTTTACCATGGATTCCCGACGTAAATTCTCGAACAATTTCAACTTTATTACCTTTAATATATCCCACAGCTGATTCTTTTCTTCCAATAACTAATAAACCATAAGTTTCTCTAGGCGTAAGCATTTCTTCTAATGGCCATAGTAGAAATTCACTAGCACAATGGTATCTAAAGGTGATAACTCTATCAGGAGGATCCACAATATACAATTCATTTTTCTCTGTTCCTGCCGTATTACCTTGAGGAATTGCTCCTGAAAACAAAACCAAACCATTTTCAGGGACTTCTTTAATATTTTTTAGTTGCCCTAAAAGACTTGATATACTATCAAGTACATTTTTTCGTGTTAATTTTGATTTAATATTCTGACTTTCGCTAATTTCATTTTTTAGATGATTTGTAACGTCTGAAATTTTTCTATCATGAGGAATGTATACAGATATTAATTCTGTATGAAAACCTTTCTTACTCCTAAGATCTTCTAATAATTTCCTTGTTTTATAGATTCTTAAATCGTTAGTCTTCTTATTCGCTGCTGAACTCATATAAATCTACCACTTTCTATAAATTTTACAAAAGATTAATAGTTTTTCTTTATATCAATCTATATAAAGAACAATATAAATTGATTTGATATCTTATGACTTCGAACGAAAAACAAGAAGGCACGGTCCCTAAATCTCACCCCCGCTATGAAAGTCTAAAATATCGTCATAAAATAATTGAGGGTATGAAAAATTTAGTAGTTACTGAGGCAGGGTTAATTGCTCATGGAAGAGGAGAATGTTTTGACTATATTTTAGGCGAAAAAACTATTAAAACCGCCAAAAAAGCTATTGAAGCCGCTGTAGCTTCATTATTAATAGCTGAGAGACCTATCATCAGTGTAAATGGCAATGTGGCGGCATTAATTCCAAATGAACTCGTGAATTTATCGACTATTTTAATTGCGCCACTTGAAATTAATTTATTCTATCATAAAGAAGGTAGAATAGAGGCTATAAAAAAGGTATTGCAGAAGGCTGGCGCTACAGAAATATATGGAATTGACCCTAATAAAATGGTTGAACTTGATGGTCTTGAAAGTAATAGAAGGAAAGTAGAGTTAATAGCAGATGCCGATGTAGTAATGGTCCCTTTAGAAGATGGAGATAGGACTGAGGCTTTAAAAAAGTTAAATAAAAAAGTTATTGCTGTGGATTTAAATCCTTTAAGTAGAACCGCATTATGGGCAGATATCACTATCGTTGATAATATCGTAAGAGTTATTCCTGAGATGATAAATGTTGCTAAAAAATTCAAGAACATTGACAAAAAACAGTTGAGTGAGATTGCCAATAACTTCGATAATAAACTTAATATTCAAGAAACTTTAGATCAAATTCTTGATTATATTGAACGACAGAAAAAAACTGCATTTGATATTATAAAATTTTAATGCCATTTCAGACTTCCCATTCATAAAAACTTTTAAGCTTTTATTATTATATTCCATATATTAACAAGGCTATTCTTTATGTTACATTTCATTAGCATCGATAATAATGACTACAAATAAGGAAACCAAGACAGATATCTTCAATACTTCTAATATTGAACCAGATTTCTTTATTAGAAGATGTGTTTTGGAAGACTTAGATACTGTGATTGATATCAATGAACAAGAATTACCAGAAGATTATCCATATTTCTTCTATAAAAGTATACTTGATAATTTTCCAGATTGTTTCTTAGTGGCTCAAAATAAACATGGAAAAATAGTAGCTTACATAATGTGGAGAGTCGAAAAAGCTCCGTCTATTAATAGTTTAAAATATATTAATAAGGGCCATCTAGTTTCAATCGCCGTCTCTGAAGGTTATAGAAGAAAAGGAATCGGAAATGCATTATTATTACATAGTATGAAAGCTATAAAAAAATACAAAATTCATGATTACGTGCTAGAAGTCCGAGTCTCGAACTATACAGCAATTCAATTATATGAAAAATTCAATTATAAAATTGAAAGTATTAAAAAAAACTATTATCGAGACGGGGAAAATGCGTATTTTATGACATTAAATGCGAAACATTTCTAACTTTCTGATTTTTCCAAACTCTTTATTAAATAGGTTAAAAATTCATTATAGGGTACTTTAATTCCTAGATCTGTAGCATCCTTTAAGATTTTTCCATTTAGGAAATTTATCTCGGTCGGATTATTATTTAAAATATCTTGTAGCATTGAGTTCTTGTTGTTTGCCGTTTTCGTAAGTACATCATATGCTATTGACACATAATCCTTGCTGGGAAGCATTATTTTCTTTAATTCTGCAACCTTTATCGCTTCATTAATTATTTGTCCGATATAATATTCTAAGCCCTTTACTTTTAATAATTCTCCATTCGTTAAGCGAGTTAAAGCAGCAATGGCATTGATCCCAATGTTAACCAATGCTTTTTCCCAACTTTCCATAATCATATCATCTACTAAAATAGTCGCAAAACCTGCTAAATTTAATACATTTCCTAACAATTGTAAGTAAGTTTTAGCACGCTTCATTTCCTCTGTTTTTATATCGGTTTCATTAAGATATGGAAATCCAATTTTAGTTATGCCTTCTCCTGTGTGAAAAACTTGACCCGGTTTATCCAATAACGCACCGTTCGTCGTCACTGCTCTAATTATTTTTATTTTATCAGAATATTGAATAACTACATCCTCGTTGCCAATTCCATTCTGTAAAATCACAATATATCTACTAGCATTAACAATTTTCTTATATTGGATCAACGCGGTTTTAATATCATATGCCTTAGTGGTAAGAAAAAGAAAATCAAATTTAAAATCCAAATCTTTTTCTATCTTCTCTTCAATTTGCTTTTCATTTTCAAACGCCATGATATTTTTTATTATTTTAACCTCTTGATTTCGGAATAGTTTTAACCCTTTCTTATTGATCACCCTAGCATGGTCCTTCATACAAAAAAAAATTACTTCTATTGAATACATATCAGATTTTATATTTGCTATGTACCCCCCAAATAAACTTCCTATAGAACCAGCTCCTATAAATCCGACTCTTAAAATTTTTTTGCTCAAAAGTAAGTAATTCCTATTTTATTTATTTTAAAAATTTTCCTAAATCCGTCTGCCCTTTTGAAAATTCTCCTGTCTTCTTTTTTATCTCCAAAACACTTACATCTTCTGGTGATTTCTTTGGTTTGATCCCTAATTCTTTCATCAACATGAGAGAATTTTTAGCAGCATACCCCGAAAAATGATTGTTAAAATAAATTCCAATTTTACCTACTTTCGGAATTACTTCTTTAATTGAATATGCCCAATCCTTAATCTCTTCTTCAGTAAAACAATAATCGAACCATATTTTCTTACCGAAACCATGAAATCTCACATAAGCGAATGAAGGATTCGTAATATCCATCCTTGGTGGTAATAATGGCTCAATAACCGCGCAATATGTCAATGCCTTCTGTTTCAAAAAATTAAAGACCTCATCATCCATCCATGATTTCTCTCTAAATTCAACAACCAAATAATAATCATTAGTTTCAATATTTCTAGGCCAATGATCAATAAATTCTTTTAAATTACTAAAGTGCTCTTCTTTTCTGAAAAAAGGTGGTAGCTGAATCAGAAACGCTAATAGTTTTTTCGAATTAATTAAAGGATTCATTGCTTTCAAAAAGTAATCTAAATCGTCTAAACAATAGTTTATGTCTAATTTATGCTCATGAGTAATTGATTGAGGAAGCTTCACCGAAAATAAAAAATTACTTGGAGTTTTATTAACCCAGCTATCTACAACCCACTGTGATGGAGTGTTATAAAACGTTGTATTTATCTCATTTGTATAAAAAATTTCTGAATAATACAATAAATAATCCTCTTTCCGTAAATTTCTCGGATAAAAAGGACCAACCCACTCATCATAACCCCACCCCGATGTACCCACTAATATTTTTCTCTCAGTCATTGATCACTACTTATACTAGATGTTCTGCTGTCCTTTCGAATTCTAATAGGTCTATTATTAATAATTTAAGGTATTCGTAATTAAACTATAAAAGTTACTATATTTTCTAATTTGTACTTCCATTTCCCATACTTTTTTTCTTGAAATCACTTCTTATTAACCTTTTAATTAATAATCTCTAAACCCTCCGCTTTGACTTTTAAAGTTTATCAAACTTGACCATAAAATTTTTAATCAAGGATTTATTCTAATATTTCGTCGATGGTAGTTATTCCATCAATAATTATCGGTGAGAAAATATCTCATCCCTCATGGATGACATACACCTTTAATTGGTACAGCCTCGTGGAAGTACATCTCATAAGGCGATACATGCGAGAAATTGATGATACAGATATGAACACCTAAAAAAACCGTCAGCACGGCGCATGAATTACCCTATGATTGAGATGATACGGGAAACGATACGCTACGCCAAGCATGAAAATCATGCTCATAGGAACATACTCCCTAATTAATATATGTCTTCTTATTATCGTCTCAAATCGTCATTAGTTATATTGAGTATTATTAATAAAAAACTCAATTGACTTATTGTCTCCGAATACGCATACCCTTATACAAGTAATCTGAATCTTTCCTCAATTAGACGCCAATACGCCTCCGCTATTTGGTGGATATCTTGGCTTGGGCACCGATGAAGAGCGCAACAAGCTGCGATAAGCTCGGGTTAGTCGCATGAAGACG
>JBHLRA010000039.1:0-18714 GCA_048883045.1 Candidatus Thorarchaeota archaeon
CATTTATTAGTTTGTTAATAGATGAGTTAAAATTATCAGTAAATTAACTTACTCTTAATCTATTAAAATTTAGTTTAATCATGTCTTTTAGAACTTGATAATTTAAATTTAAAATTAGAGATTTTTGGCTTTGAGCGACATCTTTGATTTAATTAAACGGTATCCATGGCTTCCTTCATTGAAAAAATACTATTTTGATATAGCATCAAAAGATCCCATAGATTTTATTAATGAAATCTTTAACTCTGATAAGACTGAAGTCTTGAAAAGCAAAATTCTAAACTTATTTAATGATGCATTTAGCAACATAGAGTTGATGTCGGATTATGAATTTGATGAAATCAATATATTCCTCTATATATTATTAAGAATCTTACTTTATATTTTAAATAACAAAATTATATCTAATAGAATAGCAAATATATACTCGAAAACAACTTACAATGAATTAAATAAAGAAAATGAATATAATTTATACTTTATTTATCAAGATTTAAATCTCGAAGTAATTTTTGAAGAAAAGGAAACTGTCTATAAAAGAATTATTGTAAAAGACCTACAAGAATACTCCAAAACAAATTTTAAGATTTCCTATATCGATTATCTGAAATTAGCCTCTAATTTAAAGGATGAATATCGAAGCTTAGTTAATAATGCTCTTCTAGATGGTTATGTATATACCAAACCCGAAAACCTTAATAGATTGTTACAAGAACATGTCCGTTCAAAGTTATTAATTCAAAATCAAATCTCATCAGATTTAGAAAAATTTAAAGAGAAATTATTTGAAATTCAAGAATTTAGGAACTTATTCGATAATATAACTAACATATGGGAATCAAAAAAAGAAGAATTTGATTATAATATTGATATAACTTTTAAGGAAGGAATGGATATTTCTGAGTTATTCCCTCCCTGTGTAAAAGAAATACTCTCAAAAGCACGAGAGGGGCAGAATTTAATACATACTGAGAGACTCTATATATTATGGTTCTTGAATTCACTTAAATATCCCGAGGAGAAAATAATTAATGTTTTTTCAACATTACCCGATTTTAATGAAGAAAAAACCGCTTATCAAGTGAAATATGCAATAAAAAAAGGATATACCCCTTATTCATGCAATTCATTGAAATCATACAATTTATGTTTCGCAAAAGCATATAATGACAAATTATGTTTAGAGGGTTATTTTTCAAAATTACAAAATGAACAAAAAATAATTTCACATCCGCTTAGATATATTGAAGTAAAACAATATCGTAATTCAAAAAAATTTCTAAGATCTAAAAATCAAATTATGGATAAAAAATGAAAACATACGAATATCTAAAACGTCGCTTCAAGGAATACTACAAAGAAAATCATGGGGATATTCCCTTAGTTAGCTTATTCGATCAAAGAGAATTTGGTTTTATTCCATGGGATCAGCAAATAAGAATGATAAGACATATGAGTTTTGCAAATAGAGACTTATTTTTAACACATTTAAAGAATAACGGACCACAGCACGTATATTCAAGCGCTTCTTTTTATAAGACTCCGGAAAATCAAGATATGAAAGAAAAGGGATATAAAGGTTGCGATTTTCTCATTGATATTGATGTAGATCATTTTTATACTCCATGTAAGGAAGATCACGATCGATGGTATTGTAGAAATTGTGGAAAGAATGGAAATGGAATGGTAGAAAAATGTCCGGATTGTAAAGAATTAAAATTGAGAAAACTTAGTTGGATTTGTGAAGATTGTTTAGATATAGCTAAAAATGAAATAATCAAGTTAATTTATGACTTCTTAATACCTGATTTTAATATTGACGTAGAAAAAATCAAGATAGCTTTTTCAGGGCACAGAGGATATCATTTAAAAATTGAAGACAATAACCTAAGAGCATTATCAAGCGATCAACGTAGAGAAATCATTAATTATATTACTGGAGAAGGAATTTCTTATGAGATATTAGGACTACGAAAAAAGGGAGATAATATATTTGGTTTCTCAAGAGATACAATTGGTTGGCCTCAAAAAATTTATAGAGAAATTGAAACACTCTTAAAAAAATCTAATATAGAAATTGAAACCACATTATCAGATAAAAATAATTTTAACTTGAGTAAAAGCTTCATAGAAAATTTATTAAATTATAAGAAAAACTTTCTAGCAATAATTAAAAACAACGATAGAAATAATTGGACTCTTGTAAGTTCCAATTTAGCAATGTGGAATAAATTCCTAGACGCTATTGTAGCTAAAATTGGTATAGAAGCTGATGTACCAGTATCAATAGACACTCATAGACTTATAAGATACCCTGGATCTTTACATGGTAAGACAGGATTTAAAGTCCAAGAATTATTATTAGATGAGCTTGAATTTTTCAATCCGCTTGATGAACAAAATGATAAATTAGATCCGATCGTTTTTGTTAGTAAACTAAAAACCATTCAAAAATTAGAAATAATAGAACAAAACGTCCCAGCAACAACTATTAAAGGTGAAACATTTGGGCCATATCAATTAGGTCAAAAAATAGATGTTCCACATCATATTGCTATTTTTTTGCTATGTAAAGGAGTAGCTAAAACTATATAAGTTAAAAATTTTAACAATCAAAAACACTTGTAAATTATATTGAACTTAAACTAAAGATTCGATTTTCATGGATTTGCCTAAAGATTATGAAAAACTCTATCATCATTGGCTTGAAGAATTCCAGCAAACTGATTTAACTGAGTTAAATTCAGACCTTTTTACGTATTTTAAAAATATCTTGAACTATATCAACGAATATAACGAGGAAAGTAAGAATGAAATTAAGCAACGTTTATTACAGTCCTACAAAGAGAATATTAATTTCTTGTTTAAAGACTTTTTAAAAATTCGAGAAATTAAAATAATAAATTCTGCACTAGCACTGAAAGAGATTAATTTAGAAAATCTTATCGAAGCAGAAAAATTGCTTTACCAGAATCTAGTTAGATCAATAAAAGGTTATAAAAAAGTAAAGAAGATATCTCAATTTGAAGAAGAAGTAGAAGTGAAACTTGAAAAAGATCTTGAACCACTATTAGAAACTAAAAATAATATTGATGAGAACATAATGGTAGATAAACAAGATTTGACAACTTCTGATTTTAATGAGATTATTGAAAAAGAAAATATTGAATATACCCTTATTAGATTTTTAAAAAAGACTCCTCCCTTGGTTGGTATTGATCTTTTAAATTACGGACCATTTGAAGAAGAAGATATAGCAAACATTCCAAAAAAGAACGCTAAAATCCTTATAATCGAAAAATTTGCTGAGAAAATAGATGTAACTTGATTTTATTTAAATTTTTTATCAAATTCTTCTTTAAAATATTTTAAACGATACTTTCCATATTTATCAACTAAAGAAAACTTTGGAGGTCTTGGATTTATTAGCATGCCTCCACAATATCTGCACTTAGATTCAGGATTCTGTAATCCATATCTATTGCATTCCTTACATTTTTGAAGATATTTTGTCATTGCTTATTAAACTTTTAGATAGTAATTATTAATCTCGAATAAACTCAAAAGTTCCTTTATATTTTTCAGCATTGTGTTCAATAATTTCTAAAGCATCAGATAAAATATTTTCCGCATCTAAATAATCCTTAGAAATAACTTCTAATCTATAAAATGGGGCGGCAATATAGCTAATTTGAATATTTCTTGTTTCTTTTGAAGGAATTATTTTCAAAGCTGCTGTTAATGAGTCTTTAATATAATCAATTCCATTTTCTGAAGTAAATGAAAGCTTTACTTTACCAGATATACTTACGGTTGAAATACTTACATTCTCATCAACTATTTTTAATAAGGTATTTTTAACATCATCTGTTATCCCATTTAGTTCTGATAAAATTTCCTCCCCATTTTCTTTAAGACTTTCAATAGTTTCTTGATATGTTTCAAAGAGATCTAAAACTGGAAATCCAATTAATTCATAAGCCTCATCTAGAGTCATTTTAATACCTTCTGTTTCTGTTAAAAATTGCAGTAAATTTTCAAACTTTACCGCATATTTCCATTCCTTCATTCGGTTTTCTCTCTGAGCTGAATTGACTCTTCGCAATGATAAGTCTACATGTCCTTTTTCTGTATCTACTCTTAGAACTCTCAGAACTACTCTTTGCCCAATACGAACGTAATTTCGTATATTCTTAATCCACCGGGAACTTATTTCAGAAATATGAATCATCCCTCTAGCGCACTCTTCAGAATCCAAACCTTCAAAATCAATTAATTCAACGTAAACATATTGATCTTGTACCTCTGTAACTTTTGCAACTACAAACTTACCTTCCTTTGGGAACTTAGTTTTACTTTTTACCATTATTGTGAAAAAACTAAAGTTTTTTATTTAATTTTTGTGAATTCTTAATTTTATTTAACGAACAATAATTTTTTATTATTATTATCTTTCGAAAAAAGTATTTGAAAAGTGGTTGAGAAATTCCTAATTGGTTTATTCATAATAAATGGGCTAAAAAAGCCGGGATAGAAAAAAAAATAGCGGATATGGTAAATAGAGCCGTTGATTATGGATTTAACTGGGCTTTTTACAAACAAGATATCGTTAACTCAGATATAAATAACGAAAACAGAATTTTTCGACAAATACAATATTTTTATGAGAAAGACAAAAATAAAAAAGGTTATATCAAAGCACTTTATTTGCACCACCTTTTAGATTTCTTTAAAGAGACCCATGTTAACATTAATGATATCAATTTGGTTTTTGAAAAATTTCTTCAAAATAAAGTCATACTTGAAATTGCTGACGCTGAGGGTAATAGAATTAACTTTCAAGAAGAAATAGAAGAGATATTTAATTTATTAAAAGATAACAAAGGAGAATTATATAAAGATTTAAAAGGTGAATATTTGGATGATGTATAAATTATAAAAACTTAGTTTCAAAGATATTGAGAGACCCAGTCTATATCTAATTCTTCTAATTTTGATTTTGTTGGTATTCCATCCTCATTCCATCCTATCATTCTATAATAATTAATAATTGCACTTTTAAAATCCTCTGGTTTAATAGCTGTTTCTGAGAGGGCTCCAGACGTATGAGGTTGGAAAAATCTTTCTGGTAACCAATCATTATCTCTTTTAAATCCTTCTCTTATATTGAAAACTCTTGCCATGGTTGTTATTCTCTCCCCTACTTTCATTAATTCCCAAGACGAAGTATACCATCCAGTAACGGCTCTTACAATTTCAGGTATATCAACATAATCCCACGGTACGAAATAACATATTAATAATGCATTCATCAAATTACGCCAGTTAGTATAATAAACCAACGCACGAATCTTTTTAATTCCGATATCATCAATGTCAAGAGGTTCTAAAATTCCTATAGCAGTATGAACAGCTATGGATCTTTTGCTTGCAATGGTAGTATCATGCATGTTTGCCATATGTTCTGCTCCTGTTGGAGAAACTGCATATCCAACTCCCAAACCTTGCTTAAAGCGAGGTTCATGCATAGGAATCTCTTGGCCTTTAACATGCATAGCAAACTTTTCTGATCCGTTCTTTATCTTTTCTGCAGCTCTTTTAACACCATCTGCTAAAATATCACCTAATCCTTTACGTTTTGCAATTAATTCGACTATCTGAACCATAGCCTCAGCATTTCCAAAATTTAATTTTATTCCATTAGTATCGTTATCAGTTAGAATTCCATTTTCATAACATTCCATTGCAAAACTAATAGAAACACCAGTAGATATTGCATCTATAGAATATTTATTGCAAAGTTCATTAGCTTTGCAAACTGCTTTTATATCATTTATTCCACAATTAGAACCAAATGCACCAATTGCCTCATATTCTGGACCTCCATAGAGAGGATCAACATTCCAAGGTTCTCCAATATCCACAATTTTCTTACACCTAATTGAACAAGCATAACAAGCTTCCATTTTAAGTCCAATTTCTTCTTTCATAACACCAGGATCTAAATCTTTTGCGTATTTAAAATTACCATCTCTAAAATTCCGTGTTGGAAGATTACCAGTTGATGCAAACTGTTCCATTATCCCATATCCTGTTCCATACTTAAAGTAACCCGAAACGGGTTTATAAGCGACGTCGTTAAATTCTCTTATTTTTGCTCTTAAATTCTCTTTATTACTAACATCAAGTCTTTTATGACCTCTTACAGCGATAGCTTTCAGATTCTTGGATCCCATCACAGCACCCATACCACTACGACCAGCAGCATTTCTTAAATCGTTTATAATACAAGCATAACGTACTAAGTTTTCTCCTCCTGGACCAATTTGAGCTACTCGGATAAACTTATCACCTAGCTCTTCTTTAATTAATGCTTCTGTCTCACCTGTTATTTTACCCCAAAGATGACTTGCATCCTTAATTTGTGCTTCTCCATCATTTATCCATAGATAAACAGGATTTTTTGCTTTTCCTTCTATTATTATCGCATCAAATCCTGCGTGCTTTAACTCTGCTCCCCAATGACCACCAACTTCGGCTTCACCAAATCCTCCTGTTAAAGGTGATTTAGTACCAACACTATTTCTCCCTGTTCCAGGAATTGCATATCCCGTCAAAGGACCCGTAGCAAAAATTAACTTATTTTCTGGACCAAAGGGATCAATATTATTGTTCAATTCCTTTAAGAGAAAATAAGCTACAAATCCTTCACCTCCTATATATCGACGGTAAAATATCTCATCGGGATTCTCTATTGAGATTCTTTCATTTGTTAAATCCACTCTAAGAATATTACCAGTGTATCCATTTACCATAAATATCCCCAATATTTTCAATAATTTTTCTCAATATTTAGTTAAATTTCAACTCGTTTATATTTCTTATTTTATTAAAAAGCCTTTTACACTTATACTTAAAAATTTAAGTTATATTCTAAACATCTGAGAAAAGTTCATTGACTTCTTTTACCGCGTTTGCGGATATGGGTCCAAATTCCAATGCTCCAGCGTTCTCTTCTATTTGTTCAACTGTTTTTGCTCCAGGTATTGGGATTGTAGTTTCACTTGTTGCCATTAGATAACAGAGTTGACCTTGAATTAATGTCCTCCCCTCTCGTTCCATTATCTTTTTTAAATCTTGAAACTTGCTATTTATTTTTCTATATCGTTCTTGAGAAAAATCAATTCCTGCAAGCATATGATCATCAGCAATTTTACTGCTTTCATTATATTTTCCCGTAAGAATGCCAGATGCTAAAGGACTTCTTATCAATCCTACTAGGTTGTTTTTTTCACAAAGTTTTATCATTTGATCATTATAAAGTGTTATATTCATTGCATATTGCACTGAATTGCAATTTTGGCTTTCTGCAAATATTTCCATACGTTTTGGATCATCTGTACTCCACCCATATCCCCCAATCAAACCTTCTTCTACCAAGTCTTCTAAAACAGTTTGTACTTTTCTCGCATCATCGAGATCATGGTTACTGGAATGTAATTGGTAAATATCAATGAAATCTGTTTGAAGGCGCTTCATACTTGATTCAAGAGCACTACGAATATATATAGGACTTGTATTTTTTTTGCTGGGAGTAAGAGGATTTCCTTCCTCAAAAATACTTCCAAATTTTGTAGCTAATATAATCTCATCTCTATATCCTTTCAATGCCTTTCCGAGAATTTTTTCACTCCTCCCTACACCATATATATCTGCAGTATCAAATACATTAATTCCAAGTTCGATAGCCCTATGAATAGTTTTAATTGACTCTTTATCATCTACTTTTCCATAGGCTAGATAAGATCCGTCGGAACGCATGAATGGCCCCCCAATGCCAAAGCATCCCATTCCTAAAGCACTTAATTTCTTCTTACTAGTCTTAAGATTATGAACACACAAATATTATCATCTTAACGTTGATATCAGGTTCTTATACACATTATTAGGAAATTTGACTATAAATAGTTTGAAAAATTGAACTCCAATTGAAGTTAGTGTAAATTGAATTAAGGTAAGAATGGGATTTCTACCTTATTTTTTCAAGCGGGTAAACACTCCAAATTAGTAATATTTAATTAATTATCAGAGGTACATTTTTGATGTAATAATAATATCTATAACGATTGATATTTATTCATTGAAATACTTATTAAAACTCGATATTTACGCTGAAATATAGTAAAAAATATAAACTCAACAACATTTACAATTAACATCTAATAAAAATAATTTTATTTGATAACTAAAAATTAAAAATTTTATTCAAAATAAATTAAAGTAATTGATGATAATGGCCGATAAAGAACATTTAAATCTCGTAATAATAGGGCATATAGATCACGGGAAGAGTACGATGATGGGCGCGATGCTTATAGAAACAGGAGCAGTTACAGACAGAGAAGCTCGTGAATTAGAAAAACTCGCCAAAGAATATGATAGAGATTCATGGTCTTATGCTTTTGTCTTTGACCGATTAAAGGAAGAGAGACAAAGAGGTATTACAATTGATCTAGCATTTCGAAAATTTGAAACTAAATCAAAATACTTTACAATCATCGATGCACCAGGCCACGCAGATTTTGTTAAGAATATGATAACTGGAGCCAGCCAAGCTGATGCGGCTATTTTAGTAGTTTCTGGGAAGAAAGGTGAAATGGAAGTCGGGATTGCCGCTAATGGACAGACTCGTGAACATGCTTATCTAGCACAAACTTTAGGTATAAAACAAATTGTTGTTGCTGTGAATAAAGCTGATGTTTATGAATATTCTGAAAATCGTTTTAACGAATGTAAAGAATCTGTTGGTGATCTTCTTAAAAGCATTGGTTTTAAGAATGTAAAATTCATTCCAACCAGTGGAATGCAAATGGAAAATCTATCAAAGAAAAGCGATAAGATGCCTTGGTATGATGGACCAACATTGATTGATGCAATTGACAATTTTACCCTTCCTGAAAAACCAACTGGTAAACCTTTAAGACTTCCTATCCAAGATTCCTATAGAATCAAGGGAACCGGAGTAGTCCCTGTTGGTAGAGTAGAAACAGGTATTTTAAAGGTTGGAGATAAAATCGTTATAATGCCAACTGGATTTAAAGGAGAAATTCGAAGTATTGAAATGCATCATGAATCTATTCCACAAGCTATTCCTGGTGACAATGTAGGGTTTAGTATTCGAGGAATTACAATGGAAGATGCAAGTCGCGGAGACTGTTTAGGACATCCTAATGATCCACCTACAGTTATCACTCCTAAAGGAAAATGGACCGGACAAATTATCGTAATTTGGCATCCTACTGCTGTTGGACAAGGCTACACTCCAGTAATTCATGCACATACAGCACAGGTAGCTGCAAGGTTTACCAGTTTAGTAAAGAAATTAGATCAAAAAACTGGAGCAGTGATAGAGGATTCACCTAAGTTTCTTAAGAAAAATGAATCAGCTATTGTAGAGTTATCTCCTATTAAGAAAATGTGTCTTGAAAAATATGAAAATATTCCAGAAATGGGTCGTTTTGCAGTTCGAGACATGGGTCGTACAGTAGCAGTTGGTATCGTCAAAGAAATTGACACCGGCGCCTAGAAAGTCTACATTTGATTTTTTTTATTATATTTTAACCTATTATTTGTTTTTTTAGAGTTCTATTTCTCGAAAGAATCATTACTTTAAACTTAGATTTTTACTTTCTTAACTTTCTATTAGGTTATTCCCATGATACAAGAATATTATTTTCTTTTTTGAAGCTTAATTTGCCTTTTCTACTTAAAAAAGTTTTATTTAGAAAAGGTTGATTTAAAGTTCTTTCGACTAAAACAAAAATATGTTTATTAGGGTTGAGTAGTGTTGGAAAATCGTCACTTTTAGGCTTACTTCAAGATCGCGAGATATCGAAAGAAACAAATCCAACAGTGGGATTAGAAATAGAAGATTCAGTGCTTAATGGGAAAAAAGTAAATATTTGGGATTTTGGAGGACAAGAACGGTTTCGATTTATGTGGCAAGATTTTCTTAGAGGAACAGGCTTAACAGTATTGGTGTGTGATTCTACAGAAGAAAATGTCAAAAAAACTAAAGATATTTACGATAAATTTTCACGATATATGAATACCAAAATAATCGCTATAGCCAATAAGCAAGATCTTCCTAATGCTTTAAGTGCGAAGAAAGTTCAAAAGAAATTAGGAATTACAACTTATGGAATGTCAGCAATAAGATTAGACTTACGAGACAGAATTCGTGAAATTTTAGAGTATGAAATTGAAGAAGATTAAAACGACTTTTATAAAATTAGAAAGTCTTCCCAATAAGGTGTGCGATTCTCACTGATTCCGGTAATTTGGAATCAATACAAATTTTCTTTAAAAGAGATTCAACTTCCTTAATTTTAATCCCTTTACAATGGAAAAATATCTTTGATATACCTCCTGCGGTATTTAATTCTGTTTCATATAGATTTCCGGCTTTAATAATGATCTTCAATTTATTTCTATATGTATTTGGGAATTTACTTATAAGCGCATTTTTTACAGAATCAATGTCTACTTCTCTCTCTGTTATAGAAATAATTGGTTTTTGAATTTCTGAATATATTTTTGCTAAATTTATCAGATTAAACCCACCAAATGTTATAGAATGAGTAATAATATATTGAACTTGTTTTTCGTTTTGTTTTATCATTTTCATTAATTTTTCAGTAGCATCATCTCCATCT
Source organism: Candidatus Thorarchaeota archaeon (assembly GCA_048883045.1). Classification (GTDB taxonomy): domain Archaea; phylum Asgardarchaeota; class Lokiarchaeia; order Sigyniarchaeales; family SOKP01; genus Loki-b32. Next base: position 10,716 of record JBHLRA010000039.1, read on the forward strand.
ATCATGATCTTGTCCCGAATCACACCAACCATTCTTGTTCCTTGACAAATAACTCCAATTAATTGAGTATACTTTATCTCTGAGTGTAAGTCAAAAGTAGCATCATCAAATCCGATTGTTATAGGATTTTCTTTCATCTTTTTATTTTACTGGTAAAAATTTTTTAATATATTTTAGAAGATTAGTAAATGCATTAGTTGAATTTTTAATTTCTTCAGATCTATTATATAGATCGCCAGAAAGATTCTCTGCTATAAAATCAATCATTTCCTTTAAAGTCATTTTATTACTTAACCACACATAAGCTACTAGTGCTTCAACTGTATCAGCAAGATCATGAGCATTAGCTCTTGTTTTAGCATAATTTTTCATATCAGCATTTTTTAAAGCTATTTCTAGAACTGTTTTACTTACTTTTTTTCCTGTTCTAATGGTTTTATTATTTAAATTGTTTTTAGTTAAAAGAATAGATTTTGCTACAGAATAAGCTAAATTTACAATTGCATCTCCGATTTTAGCTAAACCTTTATCAGTACCAATAATCTTTTGTGATTTATTCAGATCTAAATCTCTTAATAAAAACTCGTAATTCATTAAGATAAGTTGAATTTAGGCTTCTTATAAAGTTTTATAAAATAGAGAATGAAGTTTTAGATTAGTTTTTTAAATAATTTCTGAACTTCGATTACTTCCTCTCTTAATAATTCAATTCCTTTATGTAAAATATCTTTAATTTTGTAGCCTTTTTCAAGACGAATATATATGGTAGCAGGTTCTATTTTGGTATATTTATATGCTGCTATATTAACGCCTTCAATATTTAATAAATGTTTTACTAGAATATTACAGAATCCATGTGATTGACCTTCAATAAATAATTCATAATCATTACCTCCAACTCCCCTTTTTAATTGGAGATTTAGATATTTATAATCAGGAAATCTTGCTTCTTCTTCAAGTTCAAATTCCATCTCCTCTTCCTCTATTGATTCTTCGAGAGTGGTTGGTGATTCAATTTCTTCTTTTTCTTTTATTTTAGGGTAAACACTCTCAATTTCATTATCTTCCAAGAGCTCATCTACGATATCATCAAGATCCTCTTCATCATTTTCAGTTGATTTAGCAGCTTTTTTTTTGGCCATAATTATAACTCCTAATACTGAGGATTTAATAACCTTAATAAAGAATATACAAAATATAATAAATTTTTTATGGTTTTCTTAAAAAAGCGAGGCTCTTACAAATAACGATTTGCTAAATCCTTCAGTCTCTCAGTTGCTAAGTGTTGAAGATCTTTTGAACCAAAAAGTGTAACTTTTATATTTTTACCTTCAACAGAGACATTCAGATTAAGATAATTCACCTTTTTTTGGATGTTATCTAGAAATGAAATTACATTCTCCAATGATCCACTATTATTATAGAAATGAATAACTTTTTTTGCTGTCTTTCTCACTAAAGAACACTTAATTTTATCTAAATAGAAATGAAGTTTAAAATCTTAGATTATTAGTTACATTTCCATAATCATTAGCAAGTTTTCTGGTCTCAACATTGCCACAGCGTTCACATTTTAATTTATTATAACCGATTTTAGTCAGAGAATTTCCACAGATGACACAATCAGCATATATAACTCCAAGATGTTTACCAGTGGTACTTAGTTTATATTCGTTATATTCCTGTTCTACAACACGAGCGCGAACAATATCTGTTATTTGAAATGCATCTTGTATTTTTTCCACGTACTTGTCTGAAATTTGAGATACATGAATATTTCCAAAATAATTTGAATTAAAATGTATTTTTTTATTAATAGTATAGAAACTAATACCTACTGAATACAAACGTAAGAAAAGTATAACTCCAATAACGGTATCCCCAATTTTTACAATTTTTCGATCTTTTTCTTGATGGGTACTTATTTCAATTTTTCTTGCTTTATTATCTATACTAATCAAACCTGTTTTAGTGGCATATATCTTTCCTTCTTTTGTATATGTGGATTGTTTGTCAGGGAGGAATTCTTCTACTACTCCAAGATAATCACCAGTAATAATAACATCTCCATCTTTTGGCGTTTTTTTACTCAATAATATCAACAATAGTTTTTTAATTTCTCAAACTCTTTCTAGCTTAAATATATATTATTAAAAAAGATAAATAAATTTAATGGATTAATTTTAAAAGAGTAACCATTTTTTCGGATGAAAATTAATAAAAAAGAACTAATTTCTATTATTCAAGAAACAGAGACATTCATTAACCCTAATATACAATTAGAACAATACTCAATCGACGCAAATTGTGCTGTTGATATAATTTATTATGCGGGTTTTGAACATAGTGATATTAAAAACGCATTTATTATAGATTTAGGTGCTGGAACAGGAAGACTATCAATTTTAAGTGCTTATTTCAACGCTAGTTATGTACTAAGCGTTGACATTGATATAAATGCTCTTAATATCTTAAAGAAAAACATCCTAAATCTTGGTTTAGAACAAGTAATTTTTCCTATCTGTGCTAATATTGATAATTTTGAAATTTCAAACAAGAAACTCCCTAATAGTTTGAAAATAACTACAATAATGAATCCACCATTTGGTGTGCAGACTAAGTTTGCAGATAGATCTTTTTTAGAAACAGCATTTAATTTTTCAGATATTGTATATTCCATTCATTTAGCAAATGAGAAGGTTCAAAATTTTATTTTGAATTATATAAAAAAATTTAATTGGAAAATTGATAATATTTTACCCTTCAATATGGTTTTAGAGAAAAGTTTTCCATTTCATACTAAAAGAACACGAAGTATCAATGTAAATGTATATAGATTTGTTAAAAAATAATAAAAATAAAGAATTAAGATTAGATATAATTCTTCCATGAGTCTAAGTTTTGTGGATATTTTGCATTCTCTCCTAAGTACTCTTCAATTCTAAGTAATTGATTGAATTTACAAGTACGGTCTGATCGACAGGTAGCACCAGTCTTTATTTGTCCCGTACACAGCCCGACTGCCAAATCTGCGATAAATGTGTCTTCTGTTTCACCAGAACGATGTGAAACCATTACATTGAATCCATTATCAAAAGATAATTTTGCTGCATTTATCGCTTCAGTTAAGGATCCAATTTGATTCACTTTTAACAATAACGCATTCCCTGCGTTTTCTTTTATCGCCTTTTCAAGAATCTTTATATTAGTTACTGTGATATCATCATCCACAATTTGGATTGATTTATCAACTTTAGCAGTTAAATTCGAGAAGTTCCTAAAATCTTTTTCATTAAAAGGATCTTCAATAGATTTAAAAGGATATTCATGGATGAGATCCATATAGTATTCCAATAGTTCTTCTTCAGAAAGTTTCTTACCATCAATATTATAGGATCCTTCCTCATAAAATTCACTTGCAGCAGCATCTATACCCAATACGAAGTCTGTGCCCATAAGAAATCCTGCAGTTTCAATTGCTTCAATAATTATGTCTACCGCTTCAGATGTTAATGTTAAATTTGGAGCAAAACCCCCCTCATCCCCCACATTTATTGCAGAAGGACCATACTTCTTTCCTAGTAATTTCTTCAATGTTTGGTATACTTCAGCTACATTTTGTATCGCTTGAGAAAAAGAATCAGCTCCTATAGGTAATACCATAAATTCTTGGATTGATAAATTGTTACCAGCATGTTCACCACCATTGATAATGTTACAGCATGGAAGAGGAAGTAAATAATCATCTCTAGATTTATTATATGCTAAATTATAGAGATGTTCAAACAAGGGAATTTCTGATAGTTTAGATGCTAGTTTTGATACTGCCAATGAAACTGATAATATTGCATTGGCACCCATATTACTTTTATTTTCCGTCCCATCGATAGAAATCATCTCATTATCTATTTTATTTTGTTCACGAACATCAAACCCTAATAACTTTTTTCCTAAAATCTCATTTACATTATTTACTGCTTTTAATACATGCTTTCCCATAAAAGCTTTTCCCCCATCTCGTAGTTCAAGAGCCTCTAAAACTCCTGTAGATGCTCCAGAAGGAACAGCAGCTCTAGAGTATTCCTTTCCCGCATATACATCAGATTCAACCGTAGGATTTCCTCTTGAATCTAAAATCCATCTAGATTTTATTTTTGTGATTTTAAAATCGGTCATACAAATCTTAATGTTTTTTATTAGATATGAATAATAATAAAGAATAAAGCAAATTTAATTCTTAATATAATAATAAATAATTTAAAGTACTCCTGAAAAGTATGTCTTTTGAGCACAGACCTTGGGTAGAAAAATATCGACCAAGAGTATTAGATGATATTGTAAATCAAAAAGGAATTATAAGACGATTAAAACAATTTGTAAAGGACAAATCTATGCCACATCTCATTTTTGCTGGGCCCGCTGGAACAGGAAAAACAACCTCCGCATTAGCAATGGTAAGAGAATTATATGGACGAAAAATGGCCGTTAATCGAACATATTTAGAATTAAATGCTAGTGATGCTCGAGGTATTGATGTTATAAGAACATATATTAAAGACTTTGCAAAGGCACGACCTCCTATTAATGTTACATATAAAATATTAATTTTAGATGAAGCAGATAATATGACAGCTCCCGCTCAACAGGCTTTAAGACGAACAATGGAAAAATATACCAAAAACTGCAGAATGATACTGATCTGCAATTATTCTAATAAAATAATTCCTCCAATACAATCTAGGTGTGTAGTATTTAGATTTGCATCTTTAAATAGTGAAGATATAAAAATTAGAGTAAAATTTGTAGCAGAGCAAGAAGATATTACATTAACTCCAGGTGGCTTAAATGCAATAGTTGATGTTTCTAGAGGTGATTGCAGGCGAGCTATTAATTATTTGCAATCTTGTGGAACAATATCTAAAAAGATAAGTCAAGAGATTGTTTTTCGTGTAGCTGGGGAGGTTCCTCCCAATAAGATTAAAAAAATTTTACAAACAGCATTAGAAGGACAATTACAATTATCTATCCAACTTTTAACTGATTTAATTAAGGAATACGGTCTTTCTGGACAAAATATTATCAAAAATTTACATAGAGAGATTTATGATTTAGAAGTTTCGGAAGAAGTCAAAATTGAATTATCAAAATTGTTAGCTGAATTTGAGTATAGATTAAGTCAAGGTGGAACCGAGGAAATTCAATTACAAGCACTTTTGGCAAAGATAGTACTTCTAAGTAATTTTTAAATTATTGTGATTTATCAAAAATTTTTTACTTCTTTTTTGATAATTTTTATATATTATCAAAATTTATAACTTTGAAACAGAAATAAAAAGTGTTAATCTAAGTTGAATATTTTAAGAACAATTAAAGATAATCTCTATTTGATAGTTCCCTTTGCTTGTATAGCTTTTTACGCTCTAATTATATTACTTAGATTCGATTTTGTGCCTTATCAGGGCGATTTTGAAACATTTTATAATGCAGGTAATCAGATTATAAATGACCCGTCCAGACTTTATGATGTACCTGCTTTTTTATATATGCCTGCTTTTGCTTGTGTGTTTACAATATTTACACCTTTTGAATTACTTACTGCCTACTATATTTATTATACTTTAAATTATGTATTTGCGATATTAATGGTTCTAGAATTTAATAAGATCCTCAAATTGATGAATTTAGATAAAAAATTTTATAGATTTCTATTTCTCTTAATAATTGCTAATGGGTGGCTAGTTTATTATCAATTTTATCAAAACCAGACAAAATTTATGGTAACTCTAATATTATTTTTTATAATTAGAAGGGAACTTCAATTTAGGCATGATTCAAGAAAAAAGGATTTAAAGTATTACTTAATCAATTATAGCTTATTTATATTTGCATTAAGTATTGTGCCCCATTTAATTTTTTTACTTTTAATATATGCCTTTTATGAGGTTGAAATAAAAGATATTTTCAAAAAAAAAAATGTTCAAAATTATCTTTTGATTATTATCATTTTTGTATTACAAAATATTTTATTGTTTATATATCCAAATTTAATAAGTGGCTTTTTTATTCAAGGTTTAAATTTTGAAATTTGGGCACCTCAACAAAACACCTTCTATCAATTTTATTTAAGAGAATTTTTATATGCCGATGAGTTTCTTCTTCAAATTGATAAAATTACATCAACCATTATAATTGGAGTGTTTACTGTATATTTAGTAGTAAATCGAAACTATAAAATTGAAAAAAAATTCTCTTTATTTTCACTGGGATTTCTATTTTTAAATGTTTTTAATAGCTTGAACACAGTTATAATCCTTTTACCATTTTGTTGCTTGCTATTTATAAAATATATACAACCTGAAGAAAATATAAAAAATTTTATCAAACAAAATTTAATTTTGATAATTGGGTTAGGTAGCATTGTGTTAATTTCATTTATGCCAAGATCAAGAAGTATTTTTAATTATTTACCTTTATTAAATCAAATTCCATGGTTATTTTTTGTCAATTTAAGGTGGATTTTACTTTTAGGTATTATGGTCATTTCTTTAATAATTTTACATATAAAGTGGAAAACAAATCTTCTTAAAAATGCACAAATCATTGAGAAAAATTAAGATCTAATTATCGCTCTGTAATAGTTCAAATAACTGCTTTTTAAAATTGTAGAGGATATTTTTTTTATTGAAATAAGTATGCATTCTTTCTTTGGATTTCAAATCTACTAAAAATTCGATTTTATCATCGTATAAAATGTCCCATAAAATTACACCACTAGGGTCAGCAGGTTGGTAAGAATGATATCTTGAATTATCTAAAAGCATCAAAAAATCGTTATATTGAATCTCACCAATTCCTAATTCAATTATCTTTTTAACCATCCGTCTTACTTGTTGCCTTAAAAACGCTTTACTTTTAAAATCAAAAACCAAGAAATCATTAATAATTGAAATTTTTGCATAGTTCATGTATCTTAAAGTATTTTGGTATTCTTTTCCCCTTTTTGAGAAATTTATAAAATCATGTTCTCCAATTAATTGTTTACAAGCTTTGTCTATTAAATCTAAATTAACAGAGAAACGTCTTCGAAGGATTGTAAGAGGTGTAGGGACGATATATTTATAATGACGTAAATTAGCGTTAAATCGTGATGAAAAATCAATAGGAACTTTTGAATAGGCCCAAATTCCAATATCTTCAGGGAGTAAGGAATTCATTTCCATTAAAACGGGTTTTTTTTCTGAGATAAAAGAAAAACAAGCACCTCTAGCAGAGACTAATCTATCTGTTCTACTTGCAAATTCAAAACCTGAGTTTTTAAAATCCTTGATGTATCCCCTTTTAGTTAAAATGTCTATAATGCAATCTTCTACAGTAAAAAACTCATTTTGTCTTTGAGAGCCAAAATACTTTTCAGATCCAATATAATAAATTTTAAAAATATATTTAGTCCTTTTCATTTACCAAGCAAAAATAAAGTCATCCAATTATTATTATCAATTCCTATAAAAATTTAAAAAATTTCTTTAGTTAATATTAACTCTATTCAAGGGTCTTTGATTATTACTATATGTCAGATTAAAGAAAAAGATTTTAATCTTAAGCATTTTTTTTATATGCAAAATTAAATTATGGGTATTAACATAGTTCGTAATTAAATATAAATTGAAAAATCATGGTTAAGATCCTCTCCTCATTAAGAAATTTCCGTGATCGCCTTAGAATAGCAATTTCCGTGAAAGTTTCTAATTTTTTATTTTTTATAGCTATATTTTTAGTTGTAACCCTGGCTATTATTATTAGATGTAGCCCTATTATTAGGAGTATACACTTAATTAAAGCTTTTGACCCTTGGATCCAATGGTATAATGCCGAATATTTGAGTACTCATTCTATATATGAATATTTCAATTGGATAGACTACAAGAGTTGGTATCCCCAAGGTTTTTATAGAGGAGGTTTAAGACCAGGATTAACTTTTACAGTAGTAACTATTTATAAT
>JBHLRA010000040.1:0-18288 GCA_048883045.1 Candidatus Thorarchaeota archaeon
TTTTCTAATAAAATAATTTTAAATTTCCTAAACCTATAATATAATAAAACGTATTCTAGTAGTCTTATGCACCTCGTTCTTACTTACTTCCATCAAATTAAAGGTCCAAGCGTATTAATGTCTTATCCTAATGAAAAGCTCGAGGAAGATATCATCAATAGACTTTTGAAATTTTTCGACTTAGAAATCGATGAGACATTCTTTGAAATAGTTCTCATCACTAAAAAAAAGAAAATTATCAATTTCAATTTCGAGATCCCGTCTGAGTGGGCACGTGGGAAAAAAGAATTTGTTATGCTCTCCTTAATAATGAAGAGAGAATACGAAAGTGAAAGTATATATGCTTTTATAGTCGATAGTTCTTACAAGATCCTAAAAACAGAAAATGTCTATAAAGCTTTTTATAAAAATGATGATTTCCGCGATAATAATGATATTGAAATTGATCTTACTTATGAACAAATAAAAAAAATACTTTTTAACTGTTTAACAAGTCTTATCGTGAGACTAGAGGATAAAATTAAAGGAGTTAATAAAAAAGAACCATTTCCATTTTCTTAAAAATAATAATTTTTATAATATAATTATTCTATAATAATATTGGGACAACGATGATGGATTAATTGCGTCATCGAGGGCACATATGATTAATATGATTATGTAGCGCATAAGTACGCTTACACTTGAGTTGAGTAATCAGTAATTTTCCTGAAGAAATGGGCTCCTAATAAGCAATGGCAAGTGCCAATCGCAATGAAATTCGAGTCAGTACCCAGGCAGGAAACATGATTACGTCCCAAAAAGGCATAAAAATTATCGCCTAACACGAGAGAGCTTTTTCAATTTTATGGTTATTCCATTATATGAGAAAAAAGAGTTAGTGATTTAGGCAACAATAATATGCTGATTCAAGTTATAACATGCCAAAAGTGTCGGATTTAAATAACTCCTTTACTTCTTTACTAATCTCTGCTTGATCAGCTTTTAAATATCTATCTAAGATAGTTTTAAGCATGGGGCTCCATTTTTTCATTATCGCTCTAATAAAACCAATTTGAGCATTGTTATCAGAAACTATACACAATACTCCTTTACCCACTTTCATTGAAAAGATCATACCCTCTAGATATTCAGTTATTTGTAGGTTAATGGAACCATAACCTAAAATATGTCCTTGTTCCTCGCCAGCTACAAAAACAGCTCCTCCAATAGCCCCAATTTTCTCTACAGATATCTCCTGACGATCAGAAAATTTAAATTTAGACTGACTTAAAATAGTTATCCCTGTATCATCAGTTAATAGAGCATATTTTAGTCCAGGTGTACTGTTAATTATTGTTGTCAAAATTTTCTTTAATCTAAGCTCATCCTCAGTATAACTCAAATATTAGTCAACCTATATAATATCATATCTTTTCAATTCAGTATCTTTAAGGTTAAAAAATATTTATTTAAACTAATCTTTATATTTTTACCTTACACCTACTTTAGTAAATAAAGAAATTATAAATATAAAAATTTAAGTAGATTTATTGGTTTTTCTACAGTTCGCAATAGATGATAATTATTTGTTCTTTTCAGTAAATTTAGTTCTTAGAAAAGGTTCTGCGCTTTAATTAAACTCTTTAATGGTTTCATTCGACTTTTATAATCTTTTGACTTTTCCAATAATACTAATAATTTGTAAGTTTTTGACTTATCTAAGTCTTTTTTTATTTGAATCAGGTTAGAATCTTCTATAAATTCTCTATCTTTAGCAATTGCAGATAAGGCTAATGTATTTTCAAGTATCCATAATTTCTTTGAAATTTTTGATGCAACCGGAAATCCATGTTTATCTGTAATAATTCCAGCAACAAAATTTGGGAAATTTTTTTCTATTCTATATAAGAAATACTTAACCTCATTTTCCTTGATAAGATTATCCAACCTTAGAACACCTATTCTATCAATATGATCTTATTGAAAGAATAGAATCATTAAATGTTATATTATGAAGATAATATCCTCTTTTTTCAAATTAGGAAAAATCTATTTATTGTTTTTTTTTAATGATATACCAAGGTTAAGGTTTTCCACGAGTTCACTAAAGCGGTTTCTAACTGTAACTTCAGTTACACAGCTAATCCTTGCAATTTTTCTTTGTGTTCTTCGTTCATTTGATAAAATGCATGATGCATAGATAGCGGCTGCGCAAACTCCCGTTGGACCTCTTCCAGAAGTTAAACCACGCTCTTCAGCCATTCTTATAATTGATTTTGCAATTTTCTGACATTTGGTAGTTAAATGCAATTCAGAAATAAACCGTGTAAGAAAATCTATTGGTTTAGTTGGATTCAAATTTAAATATAATTCTTTAGAAATGAATCTAAAAGATCGACCGATTTCTTTTTTATCTACGCGAGCAACTTCGGCGATCTCATTTAAAGTACGAGGAACTTTATACATTCTACATGCAGCATATAAGCTAGCAGCAGCTACACCCTCTATACTTCTTCCTCGAATTAAATGAGCTTCAACAGCGTCGCGATATATTTTTGCTGAACATTCTCGTAAATTTTTTTGAAGATCTAGATTAGATGCCATACGGTCAAGTTCGCTTAATGCGAATGTAAGATTTCGTTCAGTTGCATCAGAAACTCGAATACGACTTTGCCATTTTCTAAGTCTGAAAATTTGCCCTCTCAATTTAGCAGGTATCTCTTTTCCAAAAATATCCTTATTTTTCCAATCAATCATAGTACTAAGACCTTTATCATGAATCATATAAGTCATAGGTGCTCCTGTTCTGGTTCTTTTCTTTTTCTGATCTGCATCAAATGCTCTCCATTCTGGCCCACGATCAATATGTTTTTCTGATTGAACTAGTCCACATTTTTCACAAACTATTAAGCCTCTATTTTCATCAAAAAATATGTTCTCACCACATTCAATACATATAGTATTATCAATATTAGAGTATTCTTCTGAATCAGCCTTTAATTCCTTCCAACTTGAGATAAATCCCACCTATTTACAATATTTTTTTTTTCCTATAAAAAATCTTTAAAAAAATTAAACACTCTTCGAATAAAATTTATCATTAGGGTCAAAAGTCTGATTAGGTAATGTTTTAACTGATATAAATGGAAATTCTATTGGTCCAAAAATATCCTTAATAAATCCAATTTTTTCATATTTCTGATTGAAAACGGGTTGCTTGAATATTTTTTCTAACTTAGTATTCCAGTTTTTCGCTCTAAAAATTAGATGCCTTTTAGTTGATTGTCCAATATAGAATAGATTCAATTTAACCCAGTTCTTTTTCAAGAGATCCCCCAGTGGAGTGGATGAAATTTAAAATTAAAATAAATGATGGTTGTTAATATTTAAATATAATGGTTTTTTTTTCCCATCTTTACACAAAGGTATATTAAGTGTTTCATAATCCAAAAAGAGTTGTATTAGAAAACATAGATGAAAACCTCGTTAGAAGTAATTTTTTGTCAACTGGTATCTTTTTTTACATTTACATTCATATTCAATCCGATCTAATTCATTTAATTTTTGAGTAAAAACAAAATTTTGGAGTCTTTCCCTTGCCGAATTTTCACATTCTTTCTTTAAGCAGTTGTGAATTCCTCTTTTTGTTCCAGCTCCAGAAGGATCAGAAAGAATACGAATAAATTTTAAATCTTCTTGATTTAAAGAATTTTTTAAACACTTGAATAACGAATAAAACCAAGGAGGTCTATATCGATTTTGAAACCATAAATATTCAGCGAGAGTTCCTTTTTGTATATTTAATGGATTAATTGAAATTGAATTCACGTTTAGATCTACTAATTTTTTTATGGAATTCGAACAATCGTCAATTGCTCCTTGTTCATTCAAGAATGGAGGTTTCAATAATAAATAAACTCTTACTCCAAAATTATATTCTTTTAATAGTTTCAAAGTGCCCATAAAACTTTTAAATAAAAATCCTTTATTTATATACTGATTTCTAATATAATCATCTGTTGTTTCAAGTCCAATTGCAATCTCTAAGTATTTTTTACCAAAAAATTCTCTAATTTCTTCTAATTTTTCTGCGTTTATATATTCTAATCTCGATTCTATGACAAACTCCTTGATTTTTTCTACTTTGGAGATTTTTTCATAGATATAGGTTCTGACTTCTTGTGGAATTTCATTATCATCTAAGAAACTTCCTGAATTGTAAATTTTAAAAATATAGTTTTTAGAATCATTATTAATCTCATTTATTTTATTATTATACGCAAAATTAAATTGATTAATGAGTTGTTCAGTTGAAACATCTTCATTTATTGCATCTAAATAGTAACCACACATGGAACATCCTCCATATTTACTTAATCCCCAACTACATCCTTTTGATCGTAAAATAATCGTAAATTCCTTTCCAATCTCGTCTAGAAGTCTATCTTCTTTTATCCAATGGCTAATGGGAAGATTAAGTTTCTCTAAACTATGTTTCTTCCTCCTTTTTAAAGCTTTCTGTCTTAAATTGTTAATCTTCTCAAGAATTACTTTATTATCCTCAAAAGAAGTATTATTTCCATTCATTTATTTTTACTATTCTCCCATTTTTAGAGTTTTTTATAAAATTAGAACCAACTATTAATATTCCACTTCCTAAGATTTTGTTCTTTGTTTTATCTAATATGATAACTTGATTATTAGGTATTAGATCTTGACTATAATCTAACACACCTGCTCGAAATAAAGTATTTCCTTGAAATTCATCTCCATCAAAAACAATAAAGTTTGATTTTATTAAATGATTTGATTTTATCAACCGCTTAAGGCCGTTAATCGTTAACTCAATTTGTCCTGTTGAGGATTTAAATACGCCTAATTTTTCGTGAGTTTTTAGATCATTCAAATCAATTCGATCATTAAATCTCATGCGAATTGGTTTTAAACCATTAGAAATAATATTAGTGCCTGCCTTAATACCAAATTGATAATCTAAGATTTTTAGAAATTTCCTAATCCATGTTTTTGAGTAATTTGTATAATTTAAATGACTTCTCTTTGGTGTAAATTTATCTTTAAAAATCATAATTAAATCTTCTAAAGATTGGAGTGATTCTTTAGATGTTGGATTATCAGAGATCTCAGAAAAAAGAAATTGATGTGATAATTTTGAAGAAGCTCTTTTTACAATTTCGAGATATTCATTTTTTAGATGACATATAATAGGTATGTTTGGATCATATTTTTCTACCAATTTGGTGAGCATTTCCGAAGTAATATTTATTTCTTCACTATCCCACTCCCCTGTAACAGAAATATCATAAGAATTGACTGGATAGACATTTTCCAACTGTCTAGGAATACATCCAAGAGGTGAAGTTAGAATAAGTTCTTGAAAAGTAGGAAATTCCGAAAATTTTCTAAGAACGCTATAAAATTTCTTATGAGATTTAGATTCTGAATACGGTTTTTTGGCAGAACAGGGTAATAAAATAATTAAAGTTGTCCAAGGTTCAGGTTCAAAATTTTGAATTAAACGTTCCCTAAATTGCTTAAAATCTGGCCTATTATATGATATTGGTCCAAGTGATTTAACTTCTTTACTCTTTTGATTTATGGGAGTTTCGTACTTAATAACTTCAAAATAATCTTTATCTAAAACTTTTAGCATCGAAATTAAATTTGTGTCGTCCATAGAAGATTTTTCAACAAATGCTCGAAAATCTTCATTGTTTAAGTATTGTTTGGTTTTATTGATATAATTATTTGCTGTTATTAGATTATGTAAACTTAACAAATCAATCTTTTCAGAAGAATATTTATTTTTTAATAAGTTAAACAAGTTTCCTCTACAAGCTACACATGAACAAGGAAAATATTTTATTTTATATATTGGTAATAGATATTCTATTGTATCATAGAAATTCTCAGCAGATAAAAACAATGAGTACGAAGAATCAATTAGATCTATTCCGAGATAAACCAATAACGGATAATACTTTGGAATTATTCTTCCAGAAGCCATAATAATTAAATTATTATCTAATTCTTGTTTTACTTTAACAATGTTCTTTAAAAGATTTCGATAATTGCTGATATTATCAAAAAGATCAGCTAAATTAGCAATTCTGATATTTTTATGCTTCTTGAGAATTGGAAAATACAGTTCTAATAGATCATCTTGTTCAAATATTTTAATGCTTACACCAAAATTTAGATGTGGGTATTTATATAAAATTTTTTCTATATTGATAAGATAATTTCTTATTTCACTTTCAGCAAATTCCTTGTTTATACTAGTAGTTGGGATATTGAATGGAATAAGTGATATTATGTTATCTTTGGAAAATACATTGCTATTTTTTACTAAAATTTCTTGGAATTTTTTTAGAGTACCATTATGGGTAAATATGAATCCAGTATTTCTGAATTTCTCCCTAATAAATCCAATTTTTAAGAAAAATTCTTTAGAAATTGTGAATAAATTGTGATGCTCAAATTCTTGAATAAAATTGAATTGTTTCATTAAAGAGCTTTTTATCGGGATAATAATATTAGGGGTGCTAATAAATAATTTTCGTTCTTTGGAAAATATAATTCGCCCAATTCTAGAAAAGCCAATCTTACTGGATAAAACTTCAAAGAAATAATTCATTAATTTCAATAAAAGATATTATTTTTTTAAATTAATTTTTTTCAATATAAGTGAAGATATTTCTCAAAATTATTAAGAATTTAGACAATGAACAAATATTTTTCTTAATTTTTTTTCATTTAAGGTATCAACTAAAAGATAAAAAAATTTGTATATGGTTTTAACTCATCTAACACAAAATTAGTATAAGTATCTTCTATCTCTTCAGAAGAGTATAGATCCTTTATAAAAATTGCATAATCTTCAATACTTTTGACTCTAACAATTGCAAATAAGCCATATTGTTCTCCAATTCTGAATAAATCAGTGATATATTTGTTTGAATCCAATCTCATCGCAAGTTCATCATATTTAGAAGGATCTTTAGGTTTTATCCTAAGGAGATATTTTCCTTCGAACCCTATTTTTTTGGGAGAAAAGTTTACAGCGTAATTTAAGATAACTCCATTATGTTCAAGTCTTTTTATCCTATTATGGATAGTAGATTGAGATACTTCGGTTTGAAATTGATCCTTTAAAATTCCACTGATATCATATGTCGATATTGGTCTAGAACCTTGAAAATCGCGCAATATATTAAGAATTGTAAAATCAGTATCATCTATTTCAAATTCGGATTCCGGAATTTTCTGTTCAGATTGTAATCCTGTAATTTTGAAGATCATTTCTATGACTTGCTCTATCTTTACATCGCTTTTGAGACCCGAAATAACAATTTTACCGTCTGGAAAAATTATGATTGATAAAGCTGAATTCTCATACTGTATTAAAAGTCCTGGAAATTTCTCAGGATTAAATTTGATATTTGAATTTTCTTCATTCCTTTTAAAAATTTCATTTAAATCCATTTTTTTCTTAATTTCTATTAGTAATTTATTTTCAGAGAGGTCTGCGGTCCTTAATTCATCAATTAATCTTTCTTTAAGCGACAATCTTGTTTTTCTTAGACTGATTCCATTTGTTTTAAACACTTTAATTGTTTCTATAATCTGATATTTTTTAAAATAAGACTTTGCCATTATGTTATCAATGGTGTTTAATATCTGATAATACTCCTTAGATGATTTAAAAATTAATAAAGCAAATAAAGAAAAATCTCCAATAATACCATCTAGCATCCTTAGTTGTGAAATTTTTAAAAGTTCATCAACCAATTCAGGTTCTTTAGGATTGGTTTTAATTTCAAGCATTACATACTTCAAGTTGTTAGGATGAATATCAGGATTAATGTTAATGGTAAAATTTTTAATAACGTCCTCTTCTCTTAAAATATCAAGCTTGTTTTGATATGTTTGCCTTGAAAGCCCCAATTTTCTGGAATTTTTTGAAATACTAAACTTGGATTTACCATTTAGATTTTTAATTATACTTAAAGTTTGGATATTCATTTCATTACATTCTATCAAAATTTTTATTGATTATAAATTAAATGTTAACTTTCATATAAAAATATTTACTTTTAACCAAAAAAAGCTTTATAAATTAATTAAACTTAAAAATCATATAATTCAAAAAATGAACAAAAATGGTAAATTATAAAGTTGCGGATGAAAGCTTAGCAGAAAAAGGGAGTGAAGCATTATATATTGCTGAAAACAAGATGTCTGTCACTGCTAAAATCATTCGCAAAAGATTTGAAAAAGAAAAACCCTTGAAAGGAATAACAATTGCAGGATGTCTACATGTTACAAAAGAAACAGGAAACCTCGCTCGAACATTAAAAGCAGGTGGTGCTGAAGTTTATTTATGCGGAAGTAATCCATTATCTACTCAAGATGATGTTGCAGCGGCACTTGTAAAGGAAGGGATAAACGTATTTGCATGGCATGGAAATACAGATGAGGAATTCTATTGGTGTATTAGACAGTGCTTAGATGCCAAACCAAACATCTTAATTGATGATGGAGCTGATATGATAGTTACAGCTCATCAAGAATATGAAGATCTCATAAAATCAGGTACCATTATTGCGTGTCAGGAAGAAACTACAACTGGTGTTAAAAGATTCAAAGCAATGGATAAACAAGGAGTATTGAAAGTACCATTATTTCCTGTTAATGATGCTAGATGTAAGAATCAATTTGATAATGAATTAGGTACGGGTCAAGGAATTATTGCAGCAATTTATGGAATGCATGTATTATTTGCAGGGAAAAATGTTGTTATTGCTGGATACGGACATTGTTCTTCAGGAATGGCACTTAGAGCAAGAGGTTTAGGTGCTAATGTAACTGTGACTGAAGTTGATCCCATCAAAGCATTACAAGCAAAATTTGCAGGATTTAATGTAATGCCTATTGAGAAGACATTACCTTATGCAGACATAATTTTAACTGCTACTGGATGCAAACATGTGATTTCACCGACTAAAGAAGTATTAGATGAATTGAAGGATGGTGTCATACTCGGTAATTTAGGGCATTTCGATATTGAGGTCCCAACCAAGGAGATTTATGAATATGCCAAAGAAATAAAACCTATTCGAAAAGATGTCGAAGAAATAACTTTTCCTAATGGTAAAAAAGTATATCTTCTTGCAAAGGGGCGTCTAGCTAACCTAGTGCTTTCTGAAGGACACCCTGCCGAGGTTATGGATATGTCATTCGGTCTTCAATGTTTAATGTCCGAGTATATCGTCAAAAATAAGGATTCCTTGAAACCTGGAATGATTGATATTCCTACTGAGATTGATGATAAAGTAGGCTTCCTAAAGCTTCAATCTATGGGCGTTGAGATTGATAAATTGACCGAGGAGCAATATAACTATATCCATGGCTACGAAGAGGGAACATAAATTTAAAAATTTAATTAGGTATTTTTTAATTTTTCTTCTTTTTTAGCGTAATTTTTGAATACATAAATAAAAAGCAATATTTTATCATTTAGTTAGAGGGGGTCCTCGAGAGATAATTTTTTTAATATTATCTAACGAATCGCGTCCGGGATATATTAATTCAACAAACCAAGTTATCCCAATATTAAGAAAATTATTTTTGAATGACCAATCATCTTCTTTTTTTATACCTGTTGTAATAATGGGTTTAATAATATCATAAGAATCAAAGGAACTTCTATATTGTTTTATGTATTTTATAATTTCTCTATAATCATTTGGGGATAAAGCATCTTCAGAACCTGCTTTAAGTGGAAATACACCATCATATTGGGCTGCCCTCTGAAATGGTTTCTTATTTGGCCACTCTCCACCAACCCAAATCGGAATTTTCTTTTGAAAAGGTTTTGGAAAGAATTCTACTTCTTTAATATTAAAAAACTTTCCTTTAAATGTAAAAGGTTTATTACCCCATAAACCATTTAAAATATGCAAAGCCTCATCCAATATTTCACTCCTGATTAATGGATCAGTATTTTCTCCAAAATTACTAAACTCTGATTCAGCTCCTAAACCAATCCCTAAAATTATTCTTCCTTTTGATAAGCGATCAAGAGTAGATACTTCTTTTGCAATTATCCATGGTCTTCTTCTTGCCAAAGGAGTGACTGTTGTTCCTAATTTAATTTTTTTTGTTTTTACAGCAACCGCTGATAAAATTATCCATGGATCTAAAAATGGCTGTGTTTTATTTGAGGATAAAAAGACATGATCCCACAAGAAGAACCCATCCCAGCCATTATTCTCACTTAAAATTGCTAAATCAATATAATCTTGAGGATCATTGCTTATGCCATAATTAGCAATATAAATTCCAAATTTATTTTTTGGCATTATTAGAAGCGTTATTTTTATTATAATACCTTAACTTATAATGAAAGATTCATATAATAACAAAGTGGATTAAAGATTTCTAATTTCCTTAATGAACGCTTTTTTCATTTTTTTTTTATTTATTCTAAAAAGTAATATTTAAGATTGATTACTATTTTTTTTACCTAGTTATGGTTTTGGATTCAATATTTCATTAGGAGTAATATCTCCATAAACTTCATAAGCAAGATTTCTAAGACCATCTAATCCTATAGGTTCTTCTTTAAGTTTTTCTGATTGCCAGATTTTCAATTTTTTAAATTCTTTTATAATTTCTGAAGTATAATTGAGTTGAATTGATCTAATTTTCTCGCAAAATTCACATTTTTTAGGTTCAGGGATAATCATATTTATATGAACTCCTTCTAATTTAATATATCGTTTTGTTAAATCTCTAGCCCTTTTGATTTCTTCAAAGCTAGGTTTTTCCGCAATAGTTACCAATCTAAGTGACCCCATTTTATGAATTAGATCTGATATTCTCTCCCCACGTTTTTCTAATTCAACAATCATATTAAAAATTTCTTTCCCTAACTCTCGCCTTTCTTCGTAATTATCAAATGGTTTGATTATATTTCTCCATACTTTAGATATATTTCGAATTGCACCCTTAACTGAATTATAGAAATTTAAAGAGTATTTGAGCATAACTTTCACTTGGTCTTCGGGAATCTCGAAAAGAGTAATCATATTTGCGGTTGGCGGGAAATCTGCAACAATTATGTCAAATTGAATATCCTGAGTATTAATATCTTCTGCATCTAATATTTTTTGAAAGAACATAGCATTCTTTAATGCTAATGGTATAGAGTCAGCTGTAAAGGTAGTATCTATAAACTTTTCGATTTGAGGAATTCTTCCTACAAAAGGCATTTGTTTTGAAAGAATCTTCATTTTTTCTATTAAATCTTTTGTGTATCTCTCTGCATACTCATCTGCATCAGGTTCAATTCCCCACAGATTTGGTGTTAATTGTGTGACTTTGTTTCCAATCTCCATTTTAAATAAATCGCTAAGATTATGTGCCATATCAAAAGAAATTATTAGAATTTTTTTATTCGGAACTAAATCTGAGAGAAGAACTGCTGTAGCAGCACTAATAGAACTCTTCCCAACTCCTCCTTTTCCGCCCAGAACAATAATTTTTTCCATGAGTCGAATTTTTTAATTAAAGGTTCTATTTTATTTTTTATTATATCAGAAACTAAAATACCATAAAAAACTAACCAAATATCTTAGATTACTACAAGAAAACAGTCTTATTAGAAATTGACAAAAAATAAATATCTTGAACGATTTTATCAGTATATAATAATTAAAATTGTCAATATTATTAAATTAATTTTCAAATTAATTATTCCATCATATCAATACATTATAATTCTTAATCAAATGAATTAGAATATAAAGAAGCATCATTAATTAAATCAAAAAATAAAATCAAAAATCAAAAATATAAAAGTATAATCATTTCAATAGATCAAAATTATTGTTATTACTTGTAATAACGTATAAGAAGTAGTATCAAATTTCAAGCTTAATTTAAATTCAAATTATCCTATTAATTGACGGAAAGTTTAAGATTTTAATAGATATAAGATATTTCGTATTGTTTTTAAATCAAGGGCTAGATTCTGCTTCTTTTCTATAAGTATAACTTCAGATTTTGATTTATTGAGAATTAAAATAAATCAAAAAGAAGTGATTAGAAATAACAAATCAATCAGAATTTACTACTAAATACATTATTGAAGTTAAATTTAAAATTATGGGAGTAGTTGAGAAATCAGATATCGTGGGAGCTATTTTTGGACAAACTGAAGGGCTCCTATTAGATCTTGATTTACGAGATTTACAGAAGTCTGGAAGAATTGGGAGAATAGAAGTTGAAAATGAATCAAAAGAAGGAGTTTCCAAGGGTGTTATTAAAATTCCATCATCCTTGACTAGAAAGGAAACTGCATTACTAGCGGCAACTGTTGAAACCGTATCACGAGTGGGACCATGTGAAGCAGAAATTTACCTTGTTGAAATTCGTGATGTACGTGAAACTAAACGACAACAAATTATAGAGAGAGCAGCAGAACTTTTAAAGGAATGGGATCAAAAATCGTTAGAGCAAAGCGAAATAGAAGAACAAATTGAAACAGACATAAAACTTGGAGAAATAATTTCGTGGGGCTCAGAAAATCTTCCAGCAGGACCAGAAGTAGATGATAATCGAGATTTAATTATAGTAGAAGGTCGAGCTGACGTTCTAAATTTATTGAGAATTGGTGTTAAGAATACAATTGCGGTTCAAGGAACTCAAGTCCCCAAATCAGTAATCAAATTAGCAAAACAAAAAAAATCGGTAACAGCATTCGTTGATGGAGATCGAGGTGGAACTATCATTTTAAATGAATTATTACAAGTTGCGCGAATTGATTATGTAGCACGAGCTCCAGAGGGTTTAGAAGTGGAAGAATTGACTCGAAAGCAGATGATAAAAGCTTTACAAAACAAAAAACCGGCAAAAGCATTTAAAGATATTAAAGAAAAAGATAAAATTGGGAAACCCCATGGTGATGCTGATGAAGGTCTTCAAAAAGTTTTAAAGAAATTTAAAATTAAAGACGAAAAAATTATATTTAACGCAATAAAGGATATTCAAGCTGGTTTTGCAATCGGATTTAATAAGAGTCTTGAAAAATTATTCGATATGCCTGTAGGAGAAATCTTTGAAAAAATAAGAGATTTTAAAGATACACAATATTTAATAATTGATGGTATTTTATCAAAACGGCTTCTTTCATTATCAATAAATATGAAAATTAAATTCATTGCTTCGAAAAACAAAGAAGAAGATCTAAAAATCCCAGAACATATCTCAGTGTGGTTTTACTGAGATTATCTTTGCAAAATAGAAGAGATCATCTGTATTATGTACGATACCGCACCCAAAATTACAATTCCTATGGTACAAATTTTAAATACTAAGAAATAATCCTTTCTTTTAGGTTTGTTAGCAATTTTAATTATTCTTTTTGAATTTTGGAAGAATTGAACCAGTCTTGCATATAATCCTGGTTTTTTCTGTTTATCGTTTTTAGAGTAACTCTCATATTTCGGGTAATTTGACACAATAAAATAAAAGAAATGTCAGATAAAAAGTTATCTGGTAAAAATGGTGTTTATCATATAATTATGAAATCTCAAGTATATTTGAAATGAATAGGTCTCTATTAAAATACTCTAGATCATCATATCCTTGCCCAACTCCTACAAAAATAATTGGTTTTTTTGTTTCGAAAGCAATAGATAGTGCAGCACCACCTTTCGCATCAGCATCTAATTTTGTTAAAACGTTAGCATCTATTCCTACCTTCGCTTTAAATTCTTTTGCTTGATAAAGAGCATCATTACCAGCTAAAGAATCACCTACAAAAACAATTAAATCAGGTTGAGCTATTCTACATATTTTCTGCATCTCAATCATCAGATTCTTGTCTGTTACCTGTCTTCCTGCTGTATCGACTAATACAACATTTATATCCTTAGCTCTAGCATGATCAATAGCATCATATGCAACTGAGGCAGGATCAGATTTATATTCATGTTTTATAACCCTGATTCCCACATTATCCATATGATAAGATAATTGCTCAATAGCAGCCGCTCGAAATGTGTCCGCTGCCGCTGCAACCGCAGTAAACCCTTTTTTTTTTAAAAAATGAGCTATTTTAGCTATAGTTGTTGTTTTTCCAGTACCATTAACACCAAGAAAAACAATTACATACGGATCATCCTGTTTGTTATTTATTTCTTCGACAAGATCTATTTCTTCCTCAGGTGTTAAAATTTCTGTTATAATTTCTTTAAGTGTTTCAAATAGAGTATTTTTTGTTGAAGTTAGGCGACCGATTTGCTCTCCTTTAAAAGATTCAATAATTTTTTTGCAGATTTCGTCAGCAGTGTCCATAGCTACATCGTTACTTAAAAGTAGGAGTCTTAGATCGTTTATAGCATCATCTAACTTTTTTTCTGTTAAAGTTTTTTTAACGAATGATGAAAATACGTTCTTTAATTTCTCGAGCATTTATTTCTCCATGGATATATAAAATATAATTTGTAAAATACTGAGTTAAAAAAAGAAGACTATTAAGAATAACCTCTTTGAATAGTTTGAGAAATTCGTTGAAGATTTACATCAATATTTTGTATTTGCGTTTGCAGGAATTGTAATTGTTTATTATGCTGTTCAATTAATTTTTCAAGAAATTCAATAGAGCCATCCAAATCCTTTTCGATAATAA
This sequence comes from Candidatus Thorarchaeota archaeon, assembly GCA_048883045.1. Lineage (GTDB taxonomy): Archaea > Asgardarchaeota > Lokiarchaeia > Sigyniarchaeales > SOKP01 > Loki-b32. Next base: position 14,699 of record JBHLRA010000040.1, read on the forward strand.
CATCTTGTGTAACTGCTAATAAAATTTTCTCTGGGTCTTTAATTGATGCTTTGATGTTAACTAATCCTCCAATTGGAAGCAGTATCTCATCATCTTCTTGTATTCCATCTTTTAGATTTTCTAAAGTTATCTTAGTATTCATAACATTTCCTAAAGATGCATTAATTATTTCTAACTGCCCCTGAAACATTTCACGCTGTTCTTTAAAATATCGAAATTTTAATAATTGCTCTTGGTACTCCTGAGATGATTCCATCCATATCACTCTTAATAATAATTTTCTTATCCTGATAATTCTCGAATGAGATAATCTTGAGCTTCTTCCAGAGATATTTCTTTAATTTCTTGAATTTTGATTTGACGTCTATAAATCCCAATTGAAGTAATTTGACTTAATACCTTTTCAAGAGCGTCTTCTTCTTTCAAGGCACGTACTTCTTTTCGAAATAAGTATTTTTTATGGTTTTTTAAATAGTTTCCAATAACTCTGAATATCTTTATCTCTGACATGACTAAATTAAACCACTATCTCTAAGTTTTTAAAATAGGATAATTATTACAAAAATATTAAATTTTTGATTTTAAATTACGTAAGGTTTTAATATAAATTATATTGAAATTGAATACAGATTAAATTTGATTAGTATTCTCTATAAATGTAATACACTCGTAATTCGCATCATTTCTGGACCAGTACAATCAACTCCAAAAATTCCACTCTTATCATTAACTATAGCTCCTGAACTTAAATATGGTATACCGCGATTTACTGTTGAAACATCAACTTCGTCAACCTTTAAAATAGAAGATACATGTTCAATTTCATCATCACTGGATAATGGATGAACAAGACACCCATAATTATTTGCTAAAGATATTGACCCCGGAAGATAATAATCAGCAAATTCATATATGATTACTTCAACATTCAAAATATCTTCTATCTGTTTTTTATAATTTTCTAAGAAAGAGCTAATTATGGCACCTTTATCATTGCATAAAATTAAATTACCAAAAGCATTATCAATAGACTTTAGAACTCCAATTTGACTTGTTTCTTTCACATATGATTTTAAATTATTAAGTTCATCTTCTCTTATTATATGAGGTACGATTATTCCATATTTATTTGATGCGGTATATACGCCTAATAAATTTGAATTATTAATAGTAAGAGGATAAAAGGGTTCTTCAAAAATTGTCTTGAATTTCTTTAGTATTGGATTCAATAATGTCGGAGGATAAAGAATATAGGAATTATTGGCAGCAAGATATACTCCAATTAAACTTCGTCCATAAACTTGAGCCCGGATAATTACCATATATAATAAATTAATTTGATTTTAGTTCTATAATTTTGAAAAGAAAGTAAATATTATGAGTTTCTTTATTTATCAATAAACTTTACCCTAAATAAACAACTACTAAACCATCAATATTTTTAGTTGCTCTTACTTTTAATTTTCGTGGTGGTTTTTGTATTCCACGCTGCCAAATGCACTCATTAACTTCTTGAGTAATTACTAAAGACTCTGGTTTAAAATGACGAGTCATGTATTCTCTTAAATACCTGATTGCTTTTTTAGCTCGTTTATTTCTCGGTCCTTTTCTAGCTTTTGCGAGAGGTACTATGTATATCCTCTCATCAATTATTTCTTCTTTTGCTTCTTCAACTTCTTCTAATTCTTCTCTCTCCTCAATCTCCTCTTCAAAGATCTCACTTATTTCTTCCTCTTCAGAAATTTCATCTAAGCTAAATTCTTCAATCTCTTCAATTTCTTCTGGTTCTTCTTCAGAATCTACTAACTCTTCTTCTAAATCATCCAAACTAATTTCTTTTTCTTTTTTAGTCATTTTGTCTCAACACCTCATTCTTTTAACTTAATCTCGTTTAAGTCGTGTATTCCTCCATGATCTTCTCGAATAAGGGCTAGTAGTTACTCTGCGATTTGTTTTTATCGCAATCCAATTTGGTAATGATTGACTTTGTTTTGCTCTTTTTCCTCTGCGTAATTTTGAAGGTAAATCCTTGTTTCTTGCCATAATAACTTATACCTTAATTTTTGTTATAATTCTTTTTATTTTTTTATATTAAACTCTTTTTTTTTTCCCATTGAAGAGATTTGTTCAAGAAGTTTCTTAAATGCCTTATCTGGCAATGGTATTGCCCCTCTTAATTGTCCCGATTGAAATAATTGAATCAGTTGTAATTCGATTTGTTCTGCGAATTGTGGTTTGACCATTCTTATGTTTTCTAATCTTTGCCTTCCTTCTTGGCTTAATATCTTCCTCATTATTAAATATTTTTTTTTTTCAAACTCATTTTGCTGGGCCTCAGCTAATTGCTGCTGAGCTGCCTGTTGCTGTAATTCTTCTAATCTTCTCCTTCTAATCTTTTCTAATTCTTCGTCATTACTCACAATAATTCACAATATCTTACAAATTATCGGTTTAATGTCTTAAAATATCATGAGCTGTTCGTTCTAAAAAGCTTGTGCCTTCAGAAGAGACAACTCTCCCTTCTTTCTCTATATTGTCAATTAATTTTGCATTCTCTAATTGTTGCAGCGCTACTCTTATAATTTTTCCGCTTCCTCTAGCAGAATGGTTTAATCCTGAACCTTTTCTATTTCTTCCACCATAAAATTTTCTGAGCTTATTCACACCAATAGGTCCAAACTTTTTTACTTTTCTAATTAGTGAAGCACACCTGATATACCAAAAATTTTCAAAGTTTTGCGGTGCTAATTCTTTAAAATGTGCTGTCTTCCAAAATTCTGACCCTTCAGGAGGTGAAATTTCAGGATATTCTTTTAATTTTTCTGCGATAGCTTCAATAAGTTTCTGTGGTTCTACGACAAATATCGACATGTTAATCTTTAATTCTATACTACTTTATTAAATATAATACGTTTAAAAGGGTAGAATAAATTAAAAATTTTTCGTATTTTTTGAGTTCTGGGACGATGGATTATCAACAAGAATTTAAAAAAGTTCTACTATCACAACCACATTGCATTTTAGGTAAGAATGGAATAACTAATGAATTTATTACTCACGTTCTTCAGTTATTAAAAAGATATAAAATAATAAAAGTTAAAGCATTACGGTCTATAGCAACTAGAGCTAACATTAATGAATTAGCTAATAAAATCTCGAATTTAACAAACTCGCATCTTCTTGATGTCAGAGGTAGAATGATTATCCTTTCTAAACATCATATTGAAAAGTTCAATTAAAATTGCGATCAAGAAAATTTAAATGTCAAAAAGCAATAAAAATCAAAAAAATATTATTAAAAAGATTGCAAATCAACGAATGCTCTTTCTATTTGAAAAAGCTCATGAGGTATTTCCTAAAAACAAAATGCTCTCAAATCGATATGTTTATTTAGCAAGAAAATATGCACAAAGAGCCAAGATTGATATTCCATTCGAGTGGAAAAAACGTATATGCAAAAAATGTAAAAAATTTTTATATCCCAGTAAGAATTGTAGAATAAGAATGCAATCTCAGAGCGGAAAAGGTTCTCATGTCTCTTTAACATGTTTAGAGTGTAATAAAACTACAAGATATTTCATCAAATTATT
>JBHLRA010000041.1:0-18137 GCA_048883045.1 Candidatus Thorarchaeota archaeon
CACTCCCCATGGTAAGCTACAAACAGGGCAACAAATATATCGACCCCCAGGAGCTAAGTTTAAGATGTTTTCTTTTACCTTTCTTTCAACATCAGAAGGAGTTCCTGTGAGCAATTCTCGACTTACGTCAATATTAGCTCCAATAATTGCTATTTTTGGGTATTTCTTTTTAAAATCAATCCAATATTCCATATCTAAAGGATGGCTACCATTAACAGCAATAAAATCGATTTCTTCAACAACTTCTGTGAAATAAGGAGAAGTTCCGCAATTATGAAGCATAAAAGGAACTTTTATTTTATTCATCATCCTCTTAATAAAATCCCCTTCATAGCGCATGGAATCTTGAAAACTCATCATATGACGATTAAACGCATATCCCGCAATAAAAACATTAGGAGGCATACCTACAATTTCAAGCCAATTCTCATAAATATCCATTTGGGATTCATAAATTTTTTCACACAGTTTTAACAATAAATCCGGATTTCGACGAATATCCTTATAAGCTTCTATTCCACGCAATTCTTGGACAACAGACCAAATACTTAAACTTATTACTTGGGGAAATTTAATTTTTTCATTAATCATCTTTGCAGCTAGTAAGGAATTTTTCCAAAGACTATTCTTGCTATGATCTGGAATTTCCAACTTATCAATATCTTCTTCAGTTTTACAAATTTCTCCTTGTTTACACATTAGAGGTTGATAATCAAACCATTTAATTGCATCTAATTTATTATTTGCTTCCGCAAATGCTAAACCTTCACTTGGTCCTGCGTAGGCACTTGGAACATTTATAGAATCAGTATTTAAAAACTCAAAAGTCGTTATTATAGCATTAGCATAAACTCTCGGTGAACTATATAATTCTTTCACAGTTTTTCCAGTTATTCGACAAATCATTTGTTCCCCTGCGAATGCTAGAAACGGAACTTTATCAACTCTTTTTGATCCTGATATTGTTCTAAATATTCTATTTACAGAAGCAGTCCAATCTTTAGCCAATCTATTCTTACACCTCTTAGTATCAAATTAAATTATTTATTTTTTTTATTCCCTCCCAACCGTCTTTGGCAAAGTCATCTGCTCCTATCATTTCACACGATTCTTTTGACAATATTCCACCACCAATGATTATTGGAGACTGTATATTTTCATTCTTAAGCAAATTAACAGTTTCTACCATTTTAGATATACTCATTGTCATTAATCCACTCAATCCTATAAGAATAGGATTTATTTCTTTTGCTTTTCGAAGAAACTTTTCTGGTGGAACATCAGATCCTAAATCAATTACTTCAAAGCCTTGTCCTTTTAATAGTGAGACTACTAAACTCTTACCGATATCATGGATATCACCCTCTACGGTTCCAATTAAAATAGTCCCTTTAGGTTCTATTTCATATTTTTTGTTTAATAAATTCTTTAATGTTTCAGTAGCGGCTGTAATGGCATCACCAGTCATTAACAAGTCGGGAAGAAAATATTCACCCTCTTCATATAAATTCCCTGCCTCATCAGCACCTTTAAGAATTGCTTTATTCAAAATCTCTTTGACATTTATTCCCATTTTAATTAATTTATTAACCAAATCAATTGCTTTATCTGGATCCCCTTTTAAAATTGCGCTTTTTAATTTTTCTAACGATTCTTCTTCTTTCATAATTAATATAATAATAGTTCAATCCATTAATTTAAAAATATTATGTTATCTCATCTTAGGTAGCACATTAGCAAATCAAGTAAGATTCAGCTATAAATATTAAAAGTGTGTTATTTATTCCTGACCTAAGTTAAAGAAAGTCATAAAATATTATAGATAAGGACCAAAATAAAATTGAAAAAATTGTAAAATTTCAAAAATAAAAAAATATAGAATAAAAATAATATTTAACCTACTTCAACATCCATTTTCTTGCGTTCCTCTAATAGGGCGTCTACGACAGAAGGATCTGCTAATGTGGTTACATTTCCAATATCAGTTCCTGCTGCAATAGCTTTTAAAATTCTACGCATTATCTTACCGCTTCTTGTTTTAGGTAATGCATCAGCAAATTGGATAACATCAGGTTGAAAAACCGGCCCAATTTCATTTCTTACATGCATTCTTATCTCTTTAGACAGTTTTGCTGATTTCTCTACACCTTGCATTAGAGTTACATAAGCCCAAATTGCTTGACCTTTAATTTTATGTGGAAAGGGAGCAACAGCAGCTTCTGCTACTTGTGGATGGCTTACTAAGGCAGATTCAACTTCCATAGTACCGATTCTATGACCAGATACTTTAATTACATCATCAAGTCTACCTAAAATCCAATAATAACCATCTTCATCTCGTCTTGCACCATCTCCTGTGTAGTAATGACCAGGATACCGTTCGAGGTAAGTTGAAATAAATCTTTCAGTATTGCCCCAAACATCTCTTAACATTCCAGGCCAAGGTTGAGCCATTGCAAAATATCCACCTTCATTAGGTTCTGTGATTTCATCCCCTTCTAGATCAAATATTACTGGTTTAATCCCTAAGAAAGGCATACAACAAGATCCTGGTTTTGTGGGTGTTGCTGTAGCAATTGGAGTCATTATAAAACCTCCAGTTTCTGTTTGCCAGTAAGTATCAACAATGGGACAACGTTCTTTACCTACTACACGATGATACCAAGTCCATGCTTCAGGGTTAATAGGTTCTCCAACAGTTCCTAATACTTTCAAAGAACTAAGATCATGTTTATTTACCAAATCATTGCCAAACCTCATTAACGCACGTATTGCAGTGGGTGCTGTGTAGAAATGAGTAACTTTATGATCTTCACAGATTTGCCAGAACCTATCATTATCAGGATAGGTGGGTACACCTTCATACATAAGAGTAGTCGCTCCATTCGCTAATGGCCCATAAACAATATAGCTATGACCTGTTATCCATCCTATGTCAGCAGTACAATACCAAATATCGCCCTCATGATAATTAAATACAACTTTATGAGTAAACGAAGTATAAAGGATATACCCTGCAGTTGTATGATTGACACCTTTTGGTTTTCCAGTTGTGCCACTAGTATAAAGAATAAATAAGGTGTCTTCAGAATCCATAATTTCAGGTTCACACTCTTCACTCATGCCTTCAATAAAATCATGGTACCAGATATCCTTATTAGTATGAGGAACTTCATTTCCTGATCGCTTTACTACAATTACATGCTCAATAGTGGGAACATCATCAATAATTTGAACTACATCAGCCATTTTTGGATAAAACTTTCCTGCTCGTACAGTCTCATCGCTTGTGAATAGTAGCTTTGAGTCTGAATCTTCAATTCTATCTTTTACTGCTTCTTTAGAAAAACCCCCAAATACAATTGAATGAATGACTCCAATTCTAGCGCATGCTAACATAATTATTGCTAATTCTGGTACCATTGGCAGCCATATTGTAACTCGATCTCCTTTTTTTAGACCAAGTTTTTTCATTCCATTTGCTGTTTTATTAACTTCGTTCAAAAGTTCACTATAGGTATAAGTCTTAGCTTGACCAGGTTCATCAGCTTCCCATATAATAGCTAATTTATCTCCTTTGCCAGCTTTCACATGTCTATCCAAGCAATTGAAAGCTACATTTAATTTTCCTCCAACAAACCATTTTCCTGGGAATAAATCTGTTTTTTCCCATACTTTTTCATATGGTTCTATCCAATCAAGTGTTTTTGCTTGATTTCCCCAGAATCCTTCCATATCTTCAATGGATTGTTGATATAAGTTTTTGTATTCTTCCAAGGACATTCCTGTTGCTACAAATTCGGGATTCAAGTCTTTAGGATCGAAAATTCTATTCTCGGTTAGAATACTTTCCATTTTATTGTCTTTTTCAGACATTTTACTTCACATTTCTTAGCTTTTTTTAGCTTAAAATTATGTTTATTTGTTAATTAACTAAATTCTATAAAAATTTTAAAGATTTCTTTCCACTCTCATCATTTTTAAAGTTTTTGGTTTAATATGACCAAGAGGGAGTCAAATGAAAATTATTTTGTATTATTTTTAAACATTTTATTTATAGATCAATTAAAATAAACCATATTTCATAGGATTTGATAATCTAGAAATTTGAAACATTAATTTTTTATTAAAGAAGTTAACACTTAAGTTAAATAGAAGTATAATTCTTAAACCCATTTTATTTAAACTTTCAAATACAATATAATATTGTTATTTTTTAATTGAATATTATATATTAAATAATATTTAACTAAGAGATCTAAAAATTTTGAGGGAGTAGATCAATTTCATGACATTTGATTGGAGGGAAAAGTGGAAAGAGAAAGAAATTACTGTTCAAGAAGCAATTGATAAAATTATTCCTGGTAATAGAGTTTTTATTGATTCTGGATGCTCTGAACCACAGTTATTAACATCAGAGTTAATTAAACACTCAGAGAAATTAATTGATACTGAAATCCTTCACTTTCTAACTATCGGTCCAGAAAAATACTTTAAGGATAAGGCAGAAGACCTATTTAGGCATAATGCATTTTTCATTGGTAAGACTCTCAGAGAAGAAATTAATAGAGGTCAAGCAGATTATACACCGATTTTTGCAAGTGAAATCCCCTCCTTATTTCTAACAGGTAGGAAACATATCGATGTTGCACTTATACAAGCTACTCCTCCCGATCCTTATGGTTTTTGTTCTTTAGGGATTAATGTAGATATTGCAAAACCAATAGCCCAATCATCATATATGACTATTGTTGAGATTAACCCACAAATGCCAAGAACTTTAGGAAATAGTTTTATACATATGAAAGAAATTGATTATTTTGTTTATAATGATACATCTTTACTAGAATTTATTTTTGATAAGCCTGATGAAATTGCTGAAAGGATTGGTAAAATTCTAGTAAATTTAATAGAAGATAAAGCTACTATCCACATAGGTTTTGGTGATTTGCCAAATGCAGTATTACCATTTCTAAATGAAAAGAAGGATCTTGGAATGCATTCTCATTATATTACAGATAATATAATACCTCTTATTGAGGAAGGAATTTTAACTTGTAGAAAAAAAAATTTTCATCCTGAAAAAATTATAACTAGTTTTGCACTAGGTACTAAAAAATTGTATGATTTTGTACATAATAATCCCTATATAGAATTTTACCCATCAGATTATGTCTGTAATCCTATATACATAGGTATGAATAAAAAGATGGTATCTATAAACTCAGCAAGACAGATAGACTTAACTGGACAAATCAACGCCGCAACAGAGGGCTATAGATTTTATTCTGGGTTAGGGGAAACAATAGATTTTATGAGAGGGGCTGCTTTTTCTAAAGGGGGCAAACCCATTATAATTATTCCATCAACCTCGAGAGATGGAAAAAAATCACGAATAGTTGCTCATTTGGATGAAGGTGCGGGGATAATATTATCGCGTGGAGATGTTCATTATGTAGTAACTGAATGGGGGGTTGCATATCTCCATGGTAAATCAATTAGAGAAAGAGTACTTGAATTAATTTGCATAGCTCATCCAAATTTCCGTCAATCATTATTAGATGAAGCAAAAAAGCTCAATTACATTTATTCTGATCAAATACTTGCTTGTGATGCAAAAGGGAGGATTTGCATATATCCCTCTGAATACGAAACGATTTATTCTACATCAAATAAAGAAAAAGTAAGAATTCGCCCTGTAAAAACTACTGATGAACCATTATTAAGAGATTTATATTATTCATTAAGTGAAAGAGATAGATATTTAAGATTTTTTGAATTAAAAAAAGAATTTACTCATTCTAAAACTCAATTCGAGGTGAATATAGATTATAACAATATCTTTTCCATTGGAGCATTTATAGGAGAAATTGGAAAAGAAGAGATGATAGGAAACGCAACTTATTATTTAAATCCAAAAATAAATATGGGAGAGTATAGTTTCCTCGTTAGAGATGATTATAGAGGAAAAGGCATTGGTGGATTTCTTTATCAACATATTGTTATAATTGCAAAAGAGAGGGGTTTAAAAGGGCTCTATGGAAATATTCACATTCAAAATAAAAGTGCTGTTCGTATTATTAAAACAGGGGGATATACAAAAATAACCCCACCTTCCTCGCTTGATGAAAAAGAATTATTTTATGAAGTCTTTTTTGATAAAGAAGACTCCATGGAATAAATATTCAAAATTTTTATTTCTCTTCCTTAATTTATTTATTTGTTTACTAATGCGATTCAAATATACAGATTTTCATATACATACCAAACCTTGGAGTGTAGATGTACCAGAAGATGGCCCTACATTTGAAGATTATATAAAAGTAGCAGAAGAGCATCAGATTAATATTTGTTTTCTTGATCATTATGAACTCTATTATGTGGAGAATGATAAAACAAATCCATTTTTTAATGGCAGAGTTAATGATTACCTTGAAGAGATTGATATATATAAAGAAACATATGATTTCATATTGAGCGGCTTAGAAATTGAATACTATAAAGATCGCGAGATTCAACTCATTGAATTCATGGATGATTATGGCAAAGAATTTGATTTTATTGGAGGATCAATTCATGAATGGATAATTGGTTATCCAATTACAACAAAAAAAGGACTAATTAAACTACTTGAAAAAATACCGATGAAAAAAATTATAGACGATTATTTTGAAATAATTACTAAAATGATTAATTCGCAAATCTTTAGAAATCTATGTCATATTGATACGATTTTTCGTTACATTAATAAGAATGAATTTGTACCAACAGATGATTGTAATGTATCTGAGGCCAGGATACTAGAGTTAGGACGCTTATGCATAAAAAACAAAATAAAAGTTGAATTAAATTTATCTGGTTTGCGATTCCCTATAAAAAGAACATTTCCGTCAATGAAAGTTATGAAACAGCTAAGGAAAGAAGGAATAGATTTTTTTGTTGGGTCTGATTCTCATTCCTTAGATTATTTTAAAGATAAGATTCCTAAAGTAATAGAAGCTTATAGGTTATTAAATCCACTTTGAAAAAACAAGAAATCTAAGTATTATGGAATTCAAAGAATTTTCAAATAGAATTGATAATTGGGACCAAAAGATTATTTTAAAATACAATGGGTTTGGAGGTAAACCAATTACAATAATTTTAAGACTAATTTCTTTCTTAGGAAGAGAAACTTTATGGCTTTTTTTAATTACGTTCTATTTATTTATTTGGTATGATCCATTTTTATTAGCTTATATTTCTGCTACATTTCTCACGGGTTTAATTTTGATTTTAGTAATAAAACAAATAGTTAATAGAAAAAGACCTTTTGAAAGATTTAAGGAAAAGCAAATTATAGTTCTTGAACGAAAGCCTACCTCAAGGAGTTTTCCATCTTGGCATTCTTATAATGTTATGGCACAAGGTTTATTATTCGGATTATACTTTATGAATTCACTTTTTATAACCATTTTAATTATAATAGTTAGCGTAGTTGTATCCTTCTCAAGAATTCAGCTGGGTGTACATTACCCCTCAGATGTTATATTTGGTTGCATTTTTGGGGTTATAGGGTTCTTAATAACACTATCTCTAGCTGGTCCCCTTATTTTTCAAATATTAAGATATCTTGAGCAATTTATAGAATTTGAAATACAATATCAACAAATAAATTCAATGTTATTTAATAATATAGGTTATATCTTACTTACTTCTAGTATTTTACTTATAATTTTTTTTTTGGCAATAAATAAAACAATAAAAGAGCGATTTAAAAAAGACTAGTTTGGTTTCTAAAGATCTAATCTTCGTCGTTTCCCAAATAAATCTTTTAACTCATTTAAAACCTGTAATCTAGCATTTTCTTGAGGTCTTGCAGAAGGTTGATTTGGGTTGGCAATTTCAATTGGGATTCCGCTTTGCGCAACTTGAAACGCTCCTGACTCTATTGCTCTAAGTCGATTGTCAAGATCGTTGAGTTGAGTAGAAATACTTTCCGATAGTCTAATAACTGCATTTAATGTTTCTTCCAATGTTTTTCCAAGACCCTCAACTTTCTTAACGGTTGGATCTGTAAGAGAATGGGTATCACTCATTAGATTTTTTATATACTTTGCGAATTGAGGTTCAGTTGAGATTAAGGAGTAAATAGAAGTTAAATATATCTCGACGTGTAAGTCATATTCTTTTGATTTAAGCAATTCATTTACATTATCCTTTAAAAGTTCAATATTTAGGAGAATCTTAGGATCATTTTTCAAGTCAGGATCATACTTATGGATGAAAATTAATATATATGGATTTTCTTCTAATATTACTAGAGAATTAATAATTTTCTCAAAATATTCAAGAGCTTCATCAAATCTGTCTGGATCTTGTACATCAATTACATAAATAAGTAAATCAAGTTCTAGAAAATATTGTTCTGGATTATTTAAATACCGTTCTCGATACTCTTCTTGCCCTCCAAGATCCCAAATGAATAAATTTAGTCTACTATTACCAAATTTCATTCGGACAACGCCTTTCGTTGGATGTGTTGAAATCATATCACTTATTCCTAAACGTCCACCAAATTTTGATAATGTTGCTGTTTTTCCTGCATTATCAAGTCCCGCTACAAGTACTTTTTGTGCTGATGCTTCAAATCCCTCCTCCTCTTCTTTAACACCAACAATAAGTGAGCTAATTGTTATTGCTTTTTTTAATTTTTCTTCAAGAGTGGGGTATTTATCCTTTAATTCCTCTAGTTTTTGTTGTAAACTCACAGCTAATTCAATTGAATCGTCATTCTCTTCAATTTCAGTTAACGTATCAAATGGATTATCTTTATTTAACTTAGAAGCATCCCCAATAGTAGAAATTTCAAGAAGTTGTTTCATTATTGTTGATTCTTCTTTATCTATAAATTTATATGATAAAATTGGTAATTTTATAATATCTTCGATCTTATGCAGTTTATCAATTTTTACAGATTTAGAATCCAAGAATTTTGATAAAACTTTTATAAAACTAGAAGCTTCTGATGACATACAATTATTAATAGGTTGATTTAATTTTTATTCTTATTTATTAAACTTATAAGATACTAGTGAAAAAGATTAAGATTTAAATTTTCACAAGTTTATCTTAAAAATAGATCAAACTTATATATTTATTAATTTATGTAATTCTAAGGTTAAAATTTTAACATCCATGCTTTTTCATTTTTTTAATTATGCCAGCTCATTTCGAAGATGATGATTTTTTTGAGGAAAGTGCAGAGGAAGGACCATCTTGTTGTGATTCCCCAAAAGTTTCTGAAGAGGATGGATTCTATGTATGCTTAAACTGTGGATTTGTATACTCACGTATTCTTGACGATAGTCCTCGGAGAGCTTTTACTCAAGAAGAAATTCAAAAAAGGAAAAGTAACGAAAGAGTATATAGCCCTATTGGTCCTAGAACCATTATTAGAGGATCTCGAGATGCTAGAGGCACTTTATTAAGCCCAAAATATAAATCAAAATTCAATAGGCTGGCAAAAATTCATAGATCATTAACAACTAGCTATGAAAGAAATTTATGGATAGCTTTACCTAATTTACAACGTCTACAAAAAAGGTTAGGAATTCCTGACGCAGTTGCTGAAGATGCTTTACGAATATATACACAGACTGTAAAGAAAAAATTAACTATGGGACGTAGTATTGACACACTATTATCTGCTTCAATTTTTGCTGCTTTAAGAGTTCATGGAATACCTAGAACCGCTGAAGAAATCACTAAAGTCGCTCAAATTCCAAAAAAGAAAGTAATTAAAAGTTATAGGTTAATCTTAATGGAAGTGTTACCCAAATTAAACCTTAAAGTGCAGCATTTTAGTGCAGACAGGTATGTTGATAAATTCAATGAAGAACTTAAACTTTCGATGAAATGTCGGAATATTGCTGTTAAACTAATCGAAAAAGCAAAAGAAAGTGGATTCAATTCTGCTGGAAAGGACCCAAAGGGAATAGCAGCCGCCGCGATCTATATTGGTTCAAAAATTTGTAATGAAAACCGAACTCAGAAAGAAATTAGTAAGTTAGCGAGGGTAACAGAAGTGACGCTCCGTATGCGCGTTAAGGATCTACAAAAGTATGCTAATATGGTTGATTAACAACCAATTAATTATTATTTTAGAGATCTTTTTAAATTAACAATCCAAATATAAATAAGATCAAACTTCGGTTTAAAAATCTATGAATACATTCTCTTCCTCAAATAAAGGAAGAAATTCCATCATTTCTTTGATTTTAGGTAAATATCTATCAAAATCATAAAGTTTTATGTCAATTAGGAATAAAATTAGCCTAATATAAAATGTTTCTTTTACCAAATTTTTATTAACTCCTAATGTATTCAAAAATTCATTAATATTATTCTTAATGTTTTTTAATGATTCTCCAGCTTTTAGAAGGGTTAAACCATGGTAGAGTAACATTAAGGAACAAGTCGTAAAATCTTTTCTTTTGGAAAAATTGTTTGCTAATTCTAAATACTTCATTGCTGCTTCATTGAATTTCTGTGAAGTAAGTAGCTCAAGTATAGGAGAATAGTATCTTTTCTTCATTGGTTTTCTTTTTTTCAATATGTTATCCTTATCTCTTTTTGCTTCAACTTTTTTAGATTCAATTTTACCATACCTCTGTTCAATTTCAACTTGTAATCTTGATAGTCTTCCATATTCTTCTCGAGATATTTCTTTTATTTCCTCTTCCTCTGAAACCGCTTCAATAACTGCTTTTTCCAACTTAATATCCTTACCAATATATTCAGATAATAGTGCCATCTCTTCTTCGAATAATGGCAGGTATTCATAAAAGGAAAGAGAATCTTTGAATTTTTGCTCATCTCCAACACTTTTTAGACCAATTAGATATTCTAATAGGGTAACTGCAAAAGTATCTGAAAATAATTTTCCTAAACCCGAAAGTGCTTTTTTTGTCTCATGCAATAAATGTTTAACTTCATTCAATTTATTTTCCTTTATTAAAATTAAACTTGCTATAGCCAAAGAGACCCCCGCTAAATTGTATTTATTAATTTTAATTAGTCGATCGGTGCTAGTTTTATACACCTCAAAAGCTTTATTGTATTCATGATTTTTTAAGTGATTCAAACCATCTCTAAAATACGCCCTTCTATGTCCTTTTCTTTCTTTTAACTCCTTTTCTTTGTCTAATAATGCTTCTCTTGCCCTATTTTCGATTATTGAGCGCTTTTCTTTTATTTCTTCTCCTTCACGAGTTTCCTTAGCTTTCTTTGTTCGAATTTTACTTTTTTTATCTTCAAGTTTCCTTATTTTTTGATGAATTTCAATTTTATAAGCCTTTTTTTCAATTTTATCATTATAAACTTGTGCTAGATGCAATTCATCAAATTTGATGTAAATTTCGGCAATTTTTTTATAGATTTTATTAAAAGTAATTTTAATATTCTCTTCCTTATCTAAATAAGCTAGTAATAAAGTCTCAACATTCTTTACCAAAAAATCTGCTTCATTAATCGCAGATAAAGTTTCTTCAGTTTCTAATATTGTTAAAGCTTCTTTTTTAATTATTTTAATATAACTAAGACTTATTTCTTTTGATTGATCATAAAGCATTTGATCTCGGTAAATCTTGATTGAGTTCTCAAATATTTGAGATTTTCTATTATAATCTTCTGTGTTTTTAAGTTCCTCCAATTGTTGTAGGTATTTCGGAAAAATTAATTTTAAATAGTTGGCTCTTTCTTCTCTCGAGAGTTCATTTATAAGTAAAAAGAATTCTTGAAAAATTAAACCATCTAGAAGTATATCTAAAGATTTTCTAAGAATCTGATCCCTAATTTCTTCTTTTCCTATTTTTTTAAGATATTCAGCCTGCTTTTTTAAGAGGTTTGATGCTTTTAAATAGTTTTTATCATCCACAAATTCATTTGCTTTTATAATTTTTTCTTTGTTCATCTCCGCTATGATATGAATCTCAGCTTCGGAGAAATCTCTTACAATTTTTAAGCCCTTATTAATATATTCTTCTACTTCTTTCTTTTTTAAGGCTTCATATTTATCTTCGAATTCATCTCTAATTTTTGTTAATTGTTGTTTTAATGTTCTTGAGTTTAATTTGTCAATTAGAATTGTTGCCATTCCAAAACTGTTCACCTTAAAAAAAAGAGTAATTAGTTTTTCTAAAGTTGAATCTAGATTTTCTTTTTTCACTTTATAGGATTCCCACATATTTTCTAATTCATCATAGGTATTTTTTGCAGCATGTTTTTTTTCCTCATTTACTTGTTGGGAAAAAAGCGTGATTAAGACTTCAGCTAATTTTTTTGTTAAACTTTTTAATTCGTCAGAAAGTGCTTCACGTTGGTATTTATTGATAGCTAGGTATAGCTGTTCTCTAGCTGATTCAATATTATTGATATTTACTAGATAATCCGCTGCAGCACCAATTTTATCGGATATTTCTGTTAATAATTTTAATACATCTTGATGAGGCAAACTATCCAAGATTCTTAGAGCATTATCAACTCTACAAGCTGAAATCCAAGAATTTATGGCTAATTTAAACGCTTCATTAATAAAGATCTTGTCTAATAATTCTATACTAGACCATTGAGCAGCTTGTTCATAATTTTTAGCAGCTCGTTCAAATTCATTTCTATTGAAAGCAAGGTTTCCCTCTCTTATCATAGCATCAGCGTAGAGTTTTTTGAAATTCAATGATTTCTTTTTATCGACTTTTTCTAAAATCTTGCTAGCTTCTAAATAAAGATTGATTTTTGAATAAAGGAACGCCGCTTGTTCACAGATTATAAAGTATTCGTCTTTATTGTAAATGTCTGCTATAAGTGCTGCCTTTCTGATAGCCTGTGCTGCATAATAATAATTTTGATTATTAAAATAAATGTTTGCCATCTGGATGAATATCGGAAATCTCATCCATGCATTTTCAATATTTAATGGACTATCCCCATTAATCATTGCTAAACATAAGGATTGAAGTGCTTGATGAAAATTTTGAGGGGGTAAATTCGCAAATGCTTCCAAACTTGGAAAATTAACCCATATGTGTTGTAATAGATCATTGATAGGAATTGGGAGGATTCCGTTCTGATCATAAAACATTACAATTGTAGGAATATCACGTTTTAATGAAAAAATATCAGGGAGTATCATTTCAAATAACTCTAACTCTTCTTCATTTACAGGATTCAAAAAATATATGATTCCATCAACCATGGGAATTATTTCATCCAAATCCGCAGAAATGCTTGTAATAGCATCAATTTCTAAATCACATACATCATCGAACACTTTAGTTTCTTCATACCATTTGAAATGTGTTTCTTGATCTTCCCCCGGCTCACCAAAAGCTTGGGAAACATAAAAATGGGTTGTATCCGCTTCACCTCCCAAAATTAAGATTTTGAAATAAAATGTTGTCATGATCTATTATAAACCCATAAAATTATGAAACTTATGAAATTCTTTTAAAAGAAAAAAAATCTTTTAATTATAATTAATTGAGTTTGCTAATTTAAATTTTTTTTTGACCTATAAGGAGAATAAACATTGAAACACATTGAAAGGAATTATCAGCTTGTAAAACAACGAATGATTGAGCAAATGGAAAATAGCATAAAATTAGGTCGAAGATTAATTGATACTGAATTAGATACAGGTTTGCTAAATTTTATCATCAAACCAATTGTAAAGACTTTCTACGATTATTGGTCTAAAAATGATGCAAGAGAAGGCACTCTTAAACAAATAAATATTACTTTAGAGGCAGGTAAAAAGTTATTGCTTAATGGAGGTTCTAATGAGATATTCAATGAAATACTTAACGACTTTTTTCCCAAATATCTTGAATCAGATCAAACAACACGTCAATGCTCGCGAGATCATAAAAATTATGAAAAATTAAAAAATGTTACCAAGCAGACTTTTATAAATTATTTAAAGGAGTTAGTAAAACTTTTAGACATTAAGGTTGAAGTAGGGAATTATGGAGATTTATGTCGAGAGGCTTTTCCTTCTAAAGAGGTAGCAAAACAAAATTTAATGAAACAATTAGATTTTACAGATCAAAGTATTAAAATCGTTGAGGAAGATCCAAACATCCTTAAGCTCCCAGTTGGGAAGAAGATAATTTTAAAGGCATTAAGAAAAGGTTTTGAACAAACTAAGGAAGAGTTTACTAAAGCAATCAATGATACTTATAACAATATATAATTAAAATATTAATTTAATAAAGGATTTTATCAATAAAGTTTGTAAGTTTTTAATTCAAATATTATTTTAATGAGATTTGTGCTTAATAATGGATTACGTAGATAGAAACTATAGATTCTTAGAGAAAAGGATGGTTGAGCAAATGGAAACATCACTTTCCTTCGGAAAAGAATTATTAGACTCTGAGGTTGAAGCTGGTGCACTTAATTTCGTTGTAAAGCCTATTGTCAAATCATTTTATAAATATTGGAGCGATAATGAAGCTAAGGTAGGGACAAAAGAACAGATTCGCGTTACACTTGATTCCGCGAAAGAATTGGTTCGAAATGGAGATATTTCAAAAGAAAAGTTTGATAGGATTGTCAATAAGAATTTTCCTATTTATCTAGAGAATGATCAAACAGACCGTCAGTGCAAAAGAACACACCAAAATTATCAAAAGTTAAAGGAAGTAACTAGGAAATGCTTTATAACGCAAATTGAAGAAGCTATTCTTTTTCTAAACGTAAAAGATGATGTTAAAGGGTATAATGAGTTATCTAGAGCAGCTTTTAAAACAAAAGAAAGAGCTTATCAAGCTTTGATACGTCAACTTGACTATAATGAAGAAGGAATTGCTATAGTTGAAAAAGATGACACTATTCTTAAAGTTCCTCTTGGAAAGAATATAATAATAAAAGTGTTACGATTAGGTTTTGAAAAGACTAAGGAGAAATTAATTGAAGAGCTTGACGAAATATTTAATTAAATTCTCTTTATATAAAAAATTGTTAAAAAAAGAGGTATGTGTTTACCTTGACTGAACTTGCTCAAGAAAAGGAGCAAAAAGATATTCTGAGGACTTTTTTTTTAAATATTTTGATAGTAGGTTTTATTACAATCTCGTATGTATATATTTCTGAACCTTTTGGTTCAATATCTACAATTTTTATTACGAACCAGGAATTTTCAATTCAATTTGGGATTACTCTCCTTGTTTTTACGTTTTTTGCTATATTAGGAGGTTCAATCCAAGGTTTAATCTCAGGATTTCTAGGAGAATTACTGTACCAATTAGCTTTTTATAACTCTTTTTACATTGAATGGTGTCTTTTCGTTGCAATATTAGGACTTTTAGCAGGCATCTATAAATACCATCCTCTAAAATATCATGATGGGATTAAAGTATACTATACATTTATTATTCTCATTATAATATCATTTATTTTATTTGGTCTCATTGTTATTTTTCAATTATTTTTTTATCCTAACCAAAACAGAGTTGAAGACATTGTAATAAACTATGGCTTTAAATTCTTCCTTCAAGCACTTATTTCAATAGTTTTCTTTATACCTATACTGTTAGTTATCTACGACAAAATTCTTGCAAAAGAGGAAAAGGAGTTGTATTATACAATATTAACACATCATCCTCCTTCGGCAAGTGACCATACTTTTTATCTCAAATTTGGCAGAACTAAAATTTATTTTTGCACTAGGTGTTCAGGCGTAATTCTTGGGGGCTTATCTGCGATGTTTACTACTTATTTAACAGCAAAAATATTTCAAGTTGAATTTAGTGCGGAATTAGCATTACTTATGTGTATTCTTCTGCCAATACCAGGTTTAGCAGATTGGGGTACACAAAGGCTTTTACTAAGAAAAAGTAATACAGCATCGAGATTGTTCACAGGTTTTATCATTGGATTAGCCTTGCATTTTATGAGTTTTACTTACAAATATTACTTCTATACATTATTAATATTAGTAATTTATTTCAGTGTCTTTTTCCTTCTTGTATACCTTGGGAGAAGAAAGGAAATGAGATTATGGAAAGAAGAATATAAGGACATCTCAGAAATATGACCAAAGAACTAAAAATGGACAATATAATTTTTATTCATGGACTAGAAAGCTCTGGTAATGGATTTAAAGGGCAACTATTGAGAAAAATGTTACCCGGTTGCCTAACACCTAATTTTACACCTTATTCTTCAGAAATTTCGATTAATACTTTATTGAAAAACCGTATGGAACAACTAATTCCCATTCTAAGGGATAAGGAAAAATTGATAATTATTGGTTCTAGTTTTGGAGGTCTAATGGGGACGCTATTTACTCTTGAATTTCCCAATCAAGTATCCAAACTAATTTTGCTTGCACCTTATTTGTCATCTGAAATTTTAAGAATTAAAAAATATTCTCCTGTTAATGTTCCAGTTATAATTTTCCATGGTAAGCACGATAACATTATTTCTTTTAAAATAGCACGAACTTGTGCTGAAAAACTTTTCACAAGTCTCAAATATAATCTAGTAGATGATGATCACTTACTTCATAAAACTGTCCAAGCTTTAAATTGGAAAAAAATTATTTCTTAATATGTTATTTTTCCAACATTTTAAAAATTGGACTCCATTTTTTTTAAAGTTAATTTATAACTTCTTTTTTATAGAATAAAATAAAAAAAAATGGTGAATTAAAATTGGAATGGGAGTATGTTTTTGACAGTATTGAATTTTGGTATAATACTTTTGTTGATTGGTATTTATCTGCACCAATATATGCACAAGTACTCGCAATTATAGGACTGATTACAATAATTGCGCTAGCTATAACTCTTGTATATTATATTATTAAAGGAATTGCATATTTAGTGTATTATATTCTAAAAGGATTATATTTACTTCTTAAATATATTGGATATGGATTTTATAAGTTAACTGAAGGTTTTTACTTATTAGTTTCAGGGAAAAGTAAAACAACAAAACAAGAAAATGCACAAAAAATTATTCAAAATAATATTACTTTTCATCAAAATTACATTTTAGAATATTGTAGTGAATGTGGGAGGAAAGTTTCCAAAAGAACGAAAACACATTTTGGAAAAAATGGAATGGCATTTTGTGAGCACTGTGGAACTCCTCTAACTTTGAATCATGCCCTTAAGGTTGTATCGATCTCCCATTAGTTAGGTTAAACATCTTTTTATACAAAAATAATTAAAGTAATAGACCAAAAATATAATTATAAAGGTGTAGTAAAAGTATATGTCAAAAGTATATGTTTGTAGGGAATGTGGTTATGCATTTCCCAATGAACTATCACATTTAATTGAAAGTAACATCCAAGTTTATTGTGAACGGTGCGGGTCGCCGTTTATTTTGGAGGGTGTTGAATTTAAACCAGCTCAGACTCCGTATAGAAGGAGGGAAAAGCCATATCAATTAATAACAAAAAAAACTTCTTCTAATTTAGAGAAACTTATACAGGTTTTAAATAAGATTTCCTATATTCCACTACTGATTTTTATTTTTGTTTCCTTTTTATCAATAACAGTTTCTATTCCTACTAATTGGGTTTTATTAGGATCTACTTATGCTAACCAAATCTTACTAAATTGGATTTCGGGAATCTTACAAGGAGTAGTAGGTATGCTACTTTTAATATATGACAAAGGATATATTTCTAAGAAGGTAAAGGAGAAAAAGTATAATGAAATTTTTCTCGACTCATTTTGTTGGGGGATTTTGGGATGTATATTATATGGCCTTGGAGTTTTCATATTGCTAAAAGGTATTGCTATTGTAATCTATGTCATTACAGATTCTAAAAATAAGGAACTAAAAGCATATAATTATGGATTGCTTGCGAAAAACTCACTAAATTATTTATCTGCTAAAGCTGGTTTTTTTATCATATTAATCACATTAACTCACCTCGTTGCTGAAGGAGGTTTTATATTTCTAAATGGTGAAAAAATGATCATCCTCGATTTTATTGATATCATTGAAATTCCTCAAATATATCTTGTTTTTGGGATTCTTCTTATTATTGCATTTATAGTTCTCCTTATTGATAACAATATAAAGGCACAAATTAAAGAGAAAGATAGTTTTAAATTAGTTGATTCAGTTAAATTACTACT
>JBHLRA010000042.1:0-10255 GCA_048883045.1 Candidatus Thorarchaeota archaeon
GGATTTGAACTTAAATCTAAATATTTTAGAGATGAAAGATTTCTCATGAATTCTGGAATAATCTCAATTTCATTTTCACTTAAATCTAATCTTTCAATATTAATTAAATCCCTTAATCCATCTATATTTCTTATTCTATTTCTACTTATATCCAAATGGCGTAATTCATTTAGGTTATTTAAACCTTCAATTTTAGTAATTTTATTACCTCTTAATTCTAACTCTTCTAAATTTACGAGTGAATCTAAACCTTTGATTTCTGTAATACGATTTGCCTCTAAATGAAGTTTTTTCAGATTAGTAAGATGGTCTAAACCCTCGATCGTTTCAATATTATTTTTTTCTAAATAGAGACCGCTTAAAGCAGAACATCGCTTCAGTCTTTTTATATTACTAATCCTATTTATGTTATAACTCTCTAAATACAAAGTATTTTGACCAATTGCCACTCTTCTACCATTAATCTTTACATAATCCATATTATAATTATAAAAATCTAAATTTTTTAATGAGACATCTAAAAATTATAAAAAAATAGTTAATCAGTACTATATTTTAAAAGTGTAGTACTGAACCTTGAAATAAGGTTTCTCTCTAATTGATATGATAATATATTTCATAATTTAAAATACATAGAAAATATTATACTAAAACTGATTATTAATCTAGAAAAAATCTTTCTCCTTCTCATTAAAATGTACTTCACGTTTATTTTCAAAAACGTAACCTTTAAATAGACAAATTAATATTGTTATATTAAGGTATGTAAAGTTTTTCTTGACAAGAAAACATTACATACAAAAAAATGGGGTTTAAAACTCAAAAAATAAAAAAATGACATATAGATTAAGAAATGAAATGGGAGATATAAGACCTATGACATTTGAAGAATATTTTGATAGATATAATAGTAATCGTGGTTTTTCACGTGAATTATCAAGCCAAATATTAGTTCCTAGAAAGGAATATAAGCTTCTCAAAGCAAAGGCAGAAAAATATGAAGCATTAGTGGAAGAACATAAAAAAATTAAGACTCAAAATGACCGCTTGCTCAAAGAACTTGATGATATGAAGGAGGATAGTCGAAAATTCAAGGAATTACTGGAAGAAAAGGAAAAATTCTTGAACTCTCTTTTAAGAATACGTGCCGATTTTGAGAATTACAAAAAGCGTTCAGAGCGAGAAAACAATCGATATAAAGAATATGTCGCTGAAACAATTTTGAAAAAATTAATTGATCATTATGATGATTTACTTCGAGCATTGAATCTAATTAAAATACTTGAAAACATGGAAGGCATTAAAAATGGTTTTGAAATAATAGTGAAGAAATTTGAAAAAATCCTTTTCGAAGAAGGGGTGAAACCTATGAATTCAGAAGGTGACATATTCGATCCGTACAAGCATGAAGCTGTTTTAATTGAAGATGGTAGAGAGGATCTCCCAGAAAACACAATATTAGAAGAAATAACTAAAGGTTATTACATTAAAGATAGAATTTTAAGACCTGCAAAGGTTAAAATCTCAAAAAAATCAACATTAAAAAATTTAAATGAAAATTAAAAAAAATCAAAATATTAGAAATATATTTAAAAACGGAGTGATGAAATATGGGAAAAATAATAGGAATTGACTTAGGAACATCAAATTCAGCCGCAGCTGTACTAATTGGTGGTAAACCAACAATAATTCCAAGTGCTGAGGGATTGACCTTGGGTGGCAAGGCATTTCCTTCTGTGGTTGCTTTTACGAAGGATGGTCAGAGACTAGTTGGAGAACCAGCAAGAAGGCAAGCGATTTCAAATCCAGATCGTACTATTACAGCTATCAAAAGAAAAATGGGTACATCTTACAAGGTAACAATTGATGGAAAAGATTATACACCTCAAGAAATTTCCGCAATGATCCTAAGAAAAATCAAAGAGGATGCCAGTGCTTACTTAGGGGAAGAAGTGACTGATGTAATTATTACAGTACCTGCCTATTTTAACGATAATCAAAGACAAGCTACAAAAGATGCGGGAAGGATCGCAGGATTGAATGTGAAACGTTTAATTAACGAACCCACTGCCGCAGCCGTAGCTTATGGCTTAGATAAGAAAAATGCGAGATTAAAGATTGCTGTATTGGATCTTGGTGGAGGTACTTTTGATGTCACGATAATGGAAATGGACAATCAAGTTTTCGAAGTTATTTCTACAGCTGGTGACACTCAACTAGGAGGTACAGATATGGATAAAATTCTTGTTGATTATTTAGTTTCAGAATTTCAGAAAGATCAGGGCGTAGATTTACGAGGAGATTCCATGGCAATGCAAAGGATTCGTGAAGCCGCAGAAAAAGCAAAAATTGAATTATCGACATCAATTACAACCGATATTAATTTACCTTATATAACTGCGACAAACGATGGACCAAAGCATCTTAATATGTCTCTAACAAGAGCTAAATTGGAGCAACTCATTGAACCGGTTTTAAAAAGATTGGATACATCGATCTTAAAAGCTTTACAAGATGCTGGAATGGCACGAGGAGAAATTGATAAAATTATTTTAGTTGGTGGGCCAACAAGAATGCCCATTGTACAGAAAAAATTCGAAAATCTACTTGGTAAAGCCCCAGAACGTAGTATTGATCCAATGGAATGTGTCGCAATGGGTGCTTCAGTTCAAGGCGGAGTTTTAACTGGTGAGGTAGAAGATTTATTATTACTCGATGTCACACCTTTATCACTAGGAGTTGAGACATTAGGTGGAGTCTTCACGAAATTAATTGAAAGAAATACTACGATTCCAACCAAAAAAACTGAAACATTCTCAACAGCAGCAGATAATCAACCTGCAGTAGAGATTCATGTTTTACAGGGTGAACGACCAAGAGCAGCTGATAATATAACATTAGGAAGGTTTCACTTAAATGGTATTCCACCAGCTCCAAGGGGAGTACCACAGATTGAAGTAACATTTGATATTGATCAAAATGGAATTCTTAATGTTTCAGCGAAGGATAAAGGTACTGGAAAAAGTCAGTCCATCACAATTACGGCATCAACCAAGATGTCTGATGATGAAATTACCCAAAAGATTCGTGAAGCTGAGAGAAATGCTGAAGAAGATCGTAAATTTCAAGAATTAACTGAGGCTAAAAACCATGGAGAATCATTAATCTACCAAACAGAAAAACTACTTAAAGAAAATGAAGGCGTAATCGGTGATTTAAAATCAGCAATACTCGATAAAATTTCCGACTTAAGAAGTGCGATGGAATCTGATGATGTCAGTCGAATTAAAAATGCTACAGAAGCTTTACAGAATTCATTACATGAAGTTTCATCTCGTATGTATGGTCAACAACAAGGTCCTTATCAAGGAGCATATCAAGGAGCTCCACCTGGAGGTATGGGAGATGTTCCACCTGGTGCAACATATGGATCCCAAGGTAAAACTCAAGATGAAATCGAAGAAGAACAATTCAGAAAAGCAACAGGTCAAGATGATAATGTAGTTGATGCTGAATATGACTAAATTCAGTTTTTTTTATTTTTATTATTTTTTTACATACTATTGTTTAACAAATTATTTTTCATGATCACATGATGAGGTTGTAAATTATGGCAAAAGATTATTATAAAATTTTGGGAATAAATAAAGCAGCTTCAAAAGAAGAGATTAAGAGAGCCTTTCGTAAAATGGCTCGAAAATATCATCCAGATGTAAATCCAGATGAGCCAAAATCAGGAGAGAAATTTAAAGAGATAAACGAGGCTTATACAATACTAAGTGATGATAAAAAAAGAGATATTTATGATAGATTTGGCGTTGTAGAAGGAGATACATCTTCATATCAAAATTGGGGTGGAGTTCCGGGAGGAGGAAGAGTCCATCGAAGTCCAGACGGTACAACCTATTATTACTCTACATCGGGTTCACCAGGAGGGTTTGATTTCAGTGAGATTTTTGGGAGTCGTAATAATTCTGGAAGCAGAGGTGGTGGATTCGATTTTTTTAACGATTTAGGAGATATATTCGATGTTTTTAACCGAGGTGGAATGGGGAGTACCAGAGCAAGATCTCCAAATTATAATAATATCCCCAGAGAAGGCGACGATCTGAGATATGATATGGAAATAGATTTCATGGATGCCTTTAATGGGGGAAAGAAAAAAGTTCAGTATAAAGATCCTATTTCTGGTCAAATGAAAAATTTAAATGTAAACATTCCAAGAGGTATTAAAGATGATCAGAAATTACGGTTAAAGGGTAAAGGAATGCCTGGTGAAAATGGAGGCTCTCCAGGAGATCTTTATATAGCTATACATATTAGAAAACATCCTAAATTTGAAAGGAAAGATGATGATCTCTATATTGAGCAAGAAGTTCCTTTTACTATAGCGGCACTTGGAGGAAAAATTCAAGTCTCTGGAATAGAAAATACATTAAATGTATCTGTACCTCCAGGAACTAATGACTCATCTTTATTAAGATTAAAAAATCAAGGTTTTTATAAGATCAATTCAGATCAAAGAGGGAATTTAATGGTTAAAATCAAAATTAAAGTCCCTAAGAAATTAAGTAAGAATCAGAAAGAATTATTAGAAAAATTACAATTATTAGGGATTTAATTAATTTTTGGAAGTGAAAAATCGATTTTTATAAAATTAGTAACAATTGGTCTACAATTGTTTTATTATTTTATTTAAAATTATTATATTGAGGTTATTATATTGGGGTTAAATACTAAAAATAATGTTTTGGTTAATGTTTGTCCCGAATGTGGAGGATCAATAATTCCATTAATAAACACTGGAGATGTTGTATGTAATCAGTGTGGATTAGTTATTAATGAAAAAAATGTAGATTTTTCACGTAATGGGAGGAGAGCATATACTAGTCATGAAAAAAATAATAGAGAACAAACAGGTGCTCCAATTTCAATCTTATTACCAGATATGGGATTAAGTACTGTTATAGACAGAAAAAAGATAAGTAATCCTGATTTAAAAAGGGCTGCTAAATGGAATACCCGTATAACATGGCAAAAAAGAAATCTACTTATAGCATCCACAGAATTAAAAAGAATAGGAACAAATTTAAATTTACCTAACTACGTAAGAGAGGATGCAATGCGCTTATATAAGGAAGCTTTCAAAAGGAAACTATTAAGGGGTAGATCCATTAATGCAATGGTTGCAGCATGTTTATATTTAGCATGTAGAAGAAAAGAAATTCCAAGAACGCTTCAAGAAATAACAAATGAAGCATCAGCAAATGACAAAGATGTAAGGAGAAGTTATACAACTTTAATCAAGGAATTTAATCTAAAATCTCCATCAACCGATCCTGTATCCCTTATTCCTAGATATATAAATGAATTAGGATTGGATTCAGAAATCGAACAACTAACGATTAAAATTTTAAAAGTTTATAGTTCTAAATATTCTGTAAGTGGAAAAGACCCTAAAGGTTTATGTGCTGGAGCTATATATTTAGCTTGCAGAATAAGAAATAAGGACACTACACAACAACAAATTGTAGAATCAATAGGTATAACAGAAGTAACTCTTCGTTCAAGATACAAGGAATTGAAAACTAAGCTAAACATTACATTATCAACATAAAAAAAGTCGCAAAATCAGTTATAAAAATCAAGTAAAGAGCAGTATTACCGTATTTATAAAAATGTATACTAGGGCGATAATAAACATATATTTATAATATAATCTTTTTTCCAATTCCTTCTCACCATCTCTCTTTAAAATTCAAAAGTAGTTTAAAATATATTTAGGCATCTATATTTATATTAGTATAGATACATCAATATCAAAATGAATTTAGAATTTTAATTATATTCAAATTAGTGTATTAAATGGTATCATATAAAGAATTAGGATTATCAAATACGAAAAAAATGTTTGATGTTGCTCTGGAGAGAAAATTTGCAGTTCCAGGATATAATTTTAGTAATTTGGAACAATTACAGGCTATTATTATAGGTTGTGGGCAAACTGATTCACCAGTGATACTTCAAAACAGTCCAGCAGCTGGCGAATATGCCAATCGGGCAATGATAAGATATTTAGTGCAAGGAGCTGTAGCAATGGCAAAAGATTTGGGATTTAAAATCCCAATTGCCTTACATCTAGATCATGGAAACTCATTTGAATTAGCGCAAATCTGTGTAGATGACGGGTTTTCAAGTGTAATGTTCGATGGAAGTCATCTTGAATATGAAAAAAACATCAATATTACTAAAAAAATCGTGTCTTACGCTCATGAAAGAAAAGTAAGTGTGGAAGCAGAACTGGGTGTTATTGCAGGTATTGAAGGACATGTAAAAGCGATTGAGCATTTCTATACTGACCCTGATCAAGTAGAAGATTTTGTAAACAGGACAGGTTGTGATTCATTAGCAATTGCGATAGGTACTTCTCATGGAGCTTATAAATTTAATGTAGAAAAGGAGGAAGATATACCAGAATTACGATTTGACATTTTACAAGAAATTAGGAAAAGAATAGGAAAGTTTCCAATCGTTTTGCATGGATCATCTTCTATCCCTCAAAAATATACAAAAATAATAAACGAATATGGAGGTACTCTATCCAAGGCATTTGGAATACCTGAAGCCCAAATAAAGAAAGCTACTCAGTATGGAGTCTGTAAAATCAATATAGCTACAGATAGTCG
The DNA here is from genome assembly GCA_048883045.1 of Candidatus Thorarchaeota archaeon. GTDB lineage: Archaea > Asgardarchaeota > Lokiarchaeia > Sigyniarchaeales > SOKP01 > Loki-b32. Next base: position 6,687 of record JBHLRA010000042.1, read on the forward strand.
AATGGTTTTTACAGCTATGATAAGAAAATATTTAACTGAGAATCCTGATCAAATTGGTCCAAGAAAATATTTAGGTATAGCTCGTCATGAATTAATTGAGATGATAAAACAAAGAAATAAGGATACGTTGGGTTCAGCAGGACAAGCACAATATATATGAAACTCCTAAAATAACTATTTTACTGATTTTATCTTAATCCTAATTCCTCTGAAGTTAAGTTGTGAAATTTTTTATAACTAAGGTTTGCCTTTCAAATTTAATTTACCCTTTTTCAATAACTATACCTGTTCCACCCTTCGGATATTGAAAATTAATTGCACCAGCTTCACAAACCTGATAACAAGCAGCGCATTCTAAACATTTTGATTCATAATTATCTATAATATAGATCTTTCCTTCTTTTTTTCGCCATAAATTCATAATACATATAATTAAACAATGTTCACAATTATTACATTTATTGTTATCTATTGAAATGAAGTTACCTGTACCTGGAATTCGTTTACTTAAACTATCTAGTTCGATATTCACTTTTATTAACCACCTCTCTTTTTCTTTTTCTGTGGAAGCATATCTAAAAGTTTAGGTAATATTTTCATAATCTTTTTAGGATCCAATAATTTATCTAAATCATCCTCAAAAACCTTGGTTAATAGGGGAAATACGTATGCCATTATAAAAGGCGTCGCTTTAGGCATATAGGACCTGACATGACTTACTATTTGACGTACTCTTAAAGCATGAGGTTGTGACCAATCGAATATCCCTCCAAGGATTTCCATTATCATTGGTACAAACCACGACATGGTTTCTTTTGGGCTAAATGGTAGTGCTTTCCAAATATTATATAACTCAAACCCAGCCTCAAACTCTTTTCCAATACTAGTTTGTTTCCACTTCTCATCAAATTTTTTAAGTGTTAATTTGGATACATCTTCAGATGATACTACTTCAGAAGCTACTTCTGCAGCAATCTTTCCCGTAACCATAGCTGGATATATTCCCTCGGCCTCCAAAGGACATGGAAAACCACCAGCATCCCCAATCAATATAACACCATCTGTATGCGTATTATTAGGATAATCTAACCATGGAAGTAGATGAGCTTGAAGTTCACGTGGTTTAGCATCGAGAACTTTTAACAATCTTTGATAATATTTTAGATTAATAACACGATTTAAATAAAATAACGGATTTTTATCCCACCAATTCATCCAGTTTCCTAATCCTTGATGAAAACCATCATGAAAAAAGACTTGATATGAGGATGGAAAGGTTGAACCCCACCATATTCCTAAGGTTTCATCACCCATAATGTCATCAATTTTTTCCGAAGGTGCTTGAAAATCGTATTGGGGTACTAAGGTAACCTGATTTTGAGCCCACTTATTTCTTAATCCAGATTTTTGTGCCACAATTGATATGACTCCATCAGCACCAATAACGAGTGGAGCCTTGTATTTCTCTCCTTTTTCATCTATCACACCATATACTCTGCCTTCCTCTTTCAATAAATCCACAATAAGTGTTGATGTCTTTAATTCAGCACCAGCATCAGTAGCAAATTTCGCTATCCAAGGATCAAACTCACTACGATATACATTCATAGTAATCCATGATTTTGCAGGTTCATATGATACTGACTCTGTCGGTCGTGCCATAATATAACCAGCTACGATATCATCTTTATTTATAAAATAATTACGTGAGGCAGCTCCAGCTCTCATTGAGGGACAATTATCAGGAGTTAAATTCTTCATGAGATCAGGAAAATCTCTAAACATTCGAGGTCCTAATCCACATCCGGAAGAATTCTTTTCCCCAGGTTTACGCCCGCGCTCAAAAAATATTACTTTTAATCCTTTCTCTGCAGCAATTTTCGCTGCCATAGAGCCTCCTGGTCCAGCGCCAACTATTATTAAATCGAATTCTTTCATTTGAATTTCCTATATAAATTTCTTTGAAAAATAATATTTGTTTAATAATACTTATCTGGTATTTAAAAATTTAGTTTTTTTATGAAAATATCTTAATAGAGTGAAATATTTTAAGAAGAAAGAATTTTTGTTCTTACGTTATAATCATGAAAGAAGAACAAATTTATCAAGAATTAGTTAAAATCTGCGGTTCCAAATTTATTTCAAATGATCCGAAGTTGTTGGAGAATTATTCTTTTGATTTAAGTTTGGTTGAAGGTAAAAAACCAAAATATATAGTATGGGTGTTAAAGGCAAAACAAATTGAAAAAATCTTAAAATTAGCTAATTCATTAGGATTTTCGGTTATTCCAATAAGTTCTAGCTCAACTATACGTTATCACGGAGATACGATCCCTCAAAAGGATAATTGTATTATTATCGATCTTTCAAGAATGAATAAAATCCTCAGTATTGATAGAAAAAATAGAGTTATAATGATTGAACCTGGTGTTTTATTTCGGCAAATACTTCCAATCCTTCATAAAAAAGGTTTAAGATTAATGCAACCCCTCCATCCACGAGATTATAAATCTGTCCTAACGTCAGCTCTAGAAAGAGTACCTATAACAATTCCACGTTATCAATGGGATAGTTCGGATCCTTTATTATGTACTGAAGTGATTTTTGGAACAGGTGACCTATTTAGAACTGGTACTGCCGCAGGTCCAGGATCTATTAAGGAACAAAGAAAATCTGGTCAAGCTCAAGTTAATCCAATGGGACCAACACAATTCAGTCCTTATAGATTTATACAAGGAGCTCAAGGAAGCTTAGGAATAGTCACATGGGCTACTTTAAAATTGGAACTAATGCCCACAAGTCAAAAAGTTTTTCATCTCCAATCGGATAACCTTCAAGATTTATTGAAGCTTCAACATCAATTATTAAAGTACCGATTAGGTGATGAAATGTTAATTCTAAATAATATCAATTTAGCTTGTTTAGTTAAACAGAAATTGAAAGATATTATAGAGTTAAAAAATTCATTAGCTGAATGGAACTTAATTTTTGTTTTATCAGGTCGTAATAAACTAGCAGATGATAAAATATCTTACCAAGAAGGAGATATACAAAAGATTATTGAGGAGCTTAAACTTGAAAATTTAAAAAAAGTAAGTCCCATCACCGAAAGTGAAATTATTTATTTTTTGAGTGAATCAACTTCATATCCATGGAGAAAAAGATTAAAGGGTAGCTTTCAAGATATCTTCTTTATCACTAGTTTTGAAAGAGTTCCTGAATTTACGAATATAGTTAAGAATGAGATTTCTGAAGATCTTGGTATATATTTTCAGGCTATAAATCAAGGGACGTCCTATCACTGTGAATTTGACCTTTTTTACAATCCAGATAATGAAGTAGAGGTAGGTTTAGTCAAAGAAAAATTTTTAAAGCTAAGCTTAGAATTAATGGAATCAGGAGCATTTTTCAATCGACCCTATGGTGTCTGGGCAAAAGAAGTTTTTAAGAGACATGAAGAGGCAATTCAAAAAGCATTAAGGAAAGTAAAGAAAATATTTGATCCTAATAATGTGTTGAATCCAGGCGTTTTATGTTTCGATAATTAAATAATTTCACTTTCTCTAACA
>JBHLRA010000042.1:10355-17974 GCA_048883045.1 Candidatus Thorarchaeota archaeon
AAAAAGGGGATTTTTTACACTATTGAATGAGCAAGAATATAAAAAAATGATTAAACGCTGCCTTCGTTGTTCAATTTGTAAATGGATACCACAATTACAAATAAAAAGTCAAAAATATGCAACTATTTGTCCTTCAATAGATATATTCAATTTTCATGCATATAGTGCTGGGGGGCGTATAATAATAGCTTTAGCATTAGAAATGGGGCTCCTTAAACCCTCTGAAGAATTAATGGAAATAGTTTATAAATGTACTGAATGTGGCGGTTGTGCTATTTCCTGTAAATTCCTAAACACTCTGGAACCACTTGAAATTATAGTTAAACTCAGAGAAAAATTGGTTTCTTTAGGATACGGACCAATGCCAAAACAGAAAAAATATATTGAATCTATAAAAATCAATAATAATCCATATCAAGAACCTCATGAAAATAGGTTAGATTGGTTACCAAGCGACATTAAGATTGATCCTGATGCAAAGACCTTATATTTTGTAGGGTGCACCTCTTCCTACAGGAGAAAAGAAATAGCAATCGCTACTGCTCGTGTAATGAATGCTGCGAACTATCCTTTTAAAATTCTTAGTGAGAATGAATACTGCTGTGGAAGTCCAATCTTAAGAACAGGAGATAAAAATTCATTTATAGATCAAGTAAATAAAAATCTCGATATCATCGAAAAGGAAGCAATAGAAACTGTCGTTTTTAGTTGTGCCGGATGTTATGATACTTTTAAAGTTGACTATCCTATAGAAAGAGAGTATAATTTCAATGTAATACATACAACAGAATTATTTAATGAATTAATAAATACTGGAAAATTGCATCTTACAAAAGAATTACCACTAATAGTAACTTATCATGATCCATGTCATTTAGGACGAAATTCGGAATCCCTTGTAGATTGGGATGGTGAGACACTACAAATGATGCCTCTTGTATCTATTAACATGCCTGAAAAACCAAAGAGATGTGGGGCATTTGGAATTTATGATGCTCCAAGAGATTTATTAAAAAAAATACCTGGGATCAAATTTAAAGAAATGGAACGGATCAAAGAATATTCCTATTGTTGTGGTGCTGGAGGAGGTGTAAAATCAGCATTTCCAGAGTTTGCTCTTAAAACTGCTATAACGCGGATTGAAGAGGCTGAAGATACAGGAGCAGAAATACTTTCGTCTGCATGTCCTTTTTGTTCAACGAATTTAAATGATGGAATTATTGAAAAAGGGTCTAATTTAAAGTTTTATGATATAAGTGAGTTAATATTAATGGCAATAGATTCACCAATTAAATATAATAAAGGAACATCTACGGAGGTTTCCTAATTGGCTCTTGAAAAAGAAGTATTTAAGGAATTTGAAAACATTGTTGGTGTTGGAAATATCAATGATGGTGAAGTTATAACAAATGTATATGCTTATAATATGTGTATGGAAATTTTTAACCACATGGAAGGTAAAGATCCAATTCCTTTTTCTCCAATTCCCAAAGCAGTAGTTTTACCATCTACTACCGAAGAAGTCCAGCAAGTGATAAAATTATGCAATAAATATAAGATTGTATTCAAAGCTCAAAGTACAGGACTTGGACCATGGAATCAACCTTCTGTGGAAAATTCAATAATTATAGATCTTCGTAGAATGAATAAGATTGTAAAAATTGACGAGAAAAACTTATATGCTGTAATTGAGCCATATGTGAGTGGTTCACAACTTCAAGTTGAAATAATGAAATACGGGCTTAATTGCCATATGCCTGGTGCTGGACCCCAAGTTTCTCCTCTTGCTAGTGCAACATCTATGATGGGTCCAGGTTTTACATCACCTTCTACGGGACATAGTGCTAGAAACGTTTTAGCAGTTGAATGGGTATTACCAAATGGAGAGATTATGAAATTAGGATCTTATAGTTTAAAGAATAATCCAGACTGGTTTCACGGTGATGGTCCAGGGCCAAGTTTACGTGGTGTAATGCGAGGTTGGGCAGGAACTAGATCTGGACTTGGAGTTTTTACTAAAGTTGCAGTAAAGTTATTTCCCTATCCGTGTAAAACGGATTTTCATGTTAAGGGTTATTCTCCTGATTATGATTTTGATATTCCTGATTTTATGAAATTATATGTTATGGACTGCGGTAATTTCAAGAAATTAAACCAAGTAATGTTGAGGGTAGAAGAGGAAGAAATCTCATTTATGTGCAGTTTTCTATCTGGTTTTGCCGTTATGGCAATTTTTTCTAATTCAATTGAAAGTTTGATGGATAAAATACCAATAGGTCAGATGAAAGCTCCATTAGTTGTAATCATAACTGCTCATACAAAGGGAGAATTTGCGTATAAACAAAAAGTAATGGATTTTATACTTAATAGATTTAAATTAGAAAATATTATCGATAAAATTTATACTCCTAAACCTATATTTTATGCTGAAGCTCTCCGTTCAAATTTAGGACTACATGGTTTCATAGCAACTGGAGGATTTCAGTCTTCTAAAGGAGTTGCAGACACAGCAACTGTGTGTCTTCGGAGTACTAAATCAAATATCTCCTTAAAAAAAGAATTTATAAAGAAAGGAGTTATTGCCAATGATTTTGGAGAGGGTACATGGATGACATCTTATGAATCTGGTCATTATTTTCATATGGAAGCCCCCACTATGTTTGATCAAACAGAAGAGAATAGTGTAAAGGGAATGGCTGAATACATGGACAAGAGTAATCAATTGGATTTATTAAAGCATCTTGGTGCTCCGTTCTTCGTAGAAGGTAATCGGATGCATGAGTTGTTTGGTCCTCATATGTCCAATTATCATATATGGTTGAAAAAAATTAAAAAAGCTTTTGACCCAAATAATATATCTGATTCTGGATTTTACATATCACCATAAACCAAATAAAAATTTTGAGATAAAGATCAATCGCATGGCAGAATCTAATCAAGAGAATGAGAAATTAAGAGGTTTTGCAGTTCTTATCAATAGTATTTTAACACCTCTAAATGAAAATGAAAAATTTAAGGCTAAATTTGGTAGTATTCATGTTAAAATTCTCTTAAACGCCTCCAACCTAAATCATGCAGCAATAATTATAGTAGAAAGTGGACTTCTGAGAGTTGAGAGTGTTCCAAACAAACCAAAAGAAAATTTAAAAAAACAAAAAATAGGTTGGAACGCTTTCTTAGAGATGGATACACAGACTTTTCTTGCCATTGCTATGAATCGCCTTTCACTTCTAGGGGTTGCAAAATTGTGGTTAACCCGTAAAATAAAAATGCGGGGAATTCGAAAATTAATCATTTTATTAAAGATATTTAAATTTTTAACAAGTGATAACGAGTAATTGGATGTTAAATTTTAGTATTAATAAGAAAAAGAATTATTATGAGTTCAAAAATTATTGAAGCCTGGTTAGGACCTGGCAGAAAAGATGGTCAAATAAAACCAATCATGGTTAAAGATGATGCATTACACATTGATATGAAAAAGAAGGGAACTCGTGAATGGTGGTATTTTGATGCTCGACTTGATAATGGTTATACGGTAGTAGGATTCTTTCGGGCAAAGCATGAACGAACTGGTAAAACTGGAGTAGAAATTACAATATATAAACCCGATGGAGAAAAAATACAGAATGTAATTGATTATCTCCATTCAGATTTTAAGGCTTCTAAAGATTCTTCAGATTTACGAATTGGTAAGAATTATATTAAAGTTAATTATTCAAATAAAGAGCTACCCATCTATGAAATTTTCATCGATGAGGGTGAGTATGGATTTCATTTAAAATATACAGCTAAAGTCTACGGTTGGAAGCCCGGAAATGGATATATTGAATTCGGAAAGTCAAATCAATTCGGTTGGGTCGTAGCTCTACCTCGAGCAGATGTTGAAGGAACTATAAAGGTTAATAATGAAACGGTTCATGTAAAAGGTATTGGTTACCATGATCATAATTGGTTAAATTTTAATTTTGCAATGATAATCGATTATTGGCATTGGGGTAGGATTTATTCTGAGAATTATACAGTAATCTTTGCTTATATCAAATGTAACAAGAAAATGGATAATTATCCAATACAAGTTTTAATGCTAGCTAAAAATGAAAACATTATTCTTAGTACTGGTGAATATGAATTAAAGGAAGAAAATTTTGAATATAATGATAAAGTGGGTAATAGTTATCCAAAGTTCTTAAGGTTTAATGTAGAAAATCAACATGAAATTATTCTTAGAGTTCAAGAAATCATAGATGCAGAAAATTTACTTTATGAATTTGGGCCCATCACACGTTTCCTTGCAAAGAATCTCTTAAAATTAAGACCAGGGTATTTTCGATTAGACTCTAAATTTGAACTCAATATTTTATTTGAAGGAAAATCGGAGTTAGAAAAAGGAAGCACACTTCACGAGATGGTTATAACTAAGTAAAAAAATAATTAAATATCAGAGAAATCAATTTTTTTCCTCTAAAGCTTTTTTTGGAAAGAGACGCTTTTTTAATTTTACTATATTTGTATCCATATCATATTCAACTAACCCTACTTTCGCCAATTCTTGGACAGAATGTAACACAAAAGCTCCTCCTATTCCCGTTGTAGTCTTTATTTGATCCCTTGTCATTTCTTCCTTTTCTCCATGTAATGTCATTAAAATTCTATAATGTGGTTGTCCTTGCCATATTTCTGACACCAAGACTGTATAAATCGAAAGTAATGCACGAACTTTCTCAAAATTATATTCCGCTTCTTCTGCTTGAGAAGCTACTTGCATAAATTTCTCTAATTCTACCTTAACCTTTTGGTACTCATCTAATAGCTTCACTTGTTCCTCTGTTAAGGATCCTATCTTTTGATCTCTTTCTTGCTTTTCCAGTTCAAGTTTTTTTGTTTCTTCTTCTAATTTTCTTTTTTCTATTTCTAATTGTTGTTTCTCAGTTTCCAATTTCGTTTTTTCTTCTTCTAACAGTATTTTTTCTTTTTCAAGAGTCTCTTTTGTATTACTTAATTCTACTTTATCGTTTTCAAGTTTTATTAAAGCGCTTCGTGAAGTTTCTAATACTTCAATGAATTCCTTAAAACTCGATTCAGCAGCTTGAATTGTTTTATCTATAACATTTAAAGTCTTATCTTCATTTGACATTGGAATCACAATTTATTTTATTCAATTATTTTTATTATATTTATTTGATAAAAAAATTTACCAAATTATGGTAGAGAAAGACAGTTCTGATTATAAAAAAAAACTGATTTTAGGTGTTTCAGTTCCAGTTTTTATTATGGGACTTGTATCATTTTTCACTGATGTCTCAAGCGAAATGATCCAAAGCATTTTGCCTCTATTTATTATAGATCTAGTAGAGAACAACCCTACATTCATTTTAGGTTTAATCGCAGGAATTACAACGGCTCTAGCTAATATTTTAAAAGGTGTATCTGGTTGGATGAGTGATAAAATCAATAAAAGAAAACCCTTTGTTGTAGCAGGATATTCTATATCAAACCTTTCTAAACCTTTTATAGGCTTTAGCCCTTCTTGGGAATTAGTTTTGGGATTGAAAGCAACTGATAGATTTGGGAAAGGACTTAGAACATCTTCAAGAGATACACTTATATCTTATTATGCAGTAGAGAAGGGAAAATCCTTTGGAATGCATCGTGCAATGGATACACTAGGGGCTGTTGTTGGATCTCTTCTTGCATTTTTATTTTTATTTTGGACATGGAGTTATTCTGAAATTATATTTTTTTCTATCTTTCCTGGTATATGTGCAATTGCATTAATTTTTTTTATTAAAGACGTCGATCCGACTAAAATAGATGAAACAAAATTAAAACATTATGGTGAACCTAAAATGGATAAAATAGATAAGAATTTTATTAAACTCATTGTAATTCTTGGAGTTATTGAATTTGCGAGTTTAGATATTGCATTTCTTCAAGCTAGGTCAAGAAATTATATTTTTTCCGGATTAATATTTCTTATACCTATCTTTTATTTGTTAACAAACATAGTCTACATGGTTTTATCACCTGTGATGGGCTCTTTATCAGACAAAATCGGTCGTAAACCTATAATTGTTAGTGGATTATCAATTCTTTTACTTTCTTCAATAATTTTAGCTATTCCTGTTGAAGCTTCATTGTTTTCACTATTTATAATTACTATTATTTATGGATTATATGGTTTTTATTTAGCATCAGTGGATCCTATCTCAAGGGCATATATCGCTGATTTAGCGGGTAAAGACAAAAGAGGTAGAGCATATGGTTATTACTACCTTTCTGTAGGACTTATCTCTTTAGGTGAATCCTTACTTTTTGGTTTAATATATGATGTATTCTCTTTTTTTTGGGCATTTTTATATATTTCACTATTATTATCTTTATGTATTTTTGTCTTTATCATCACAGATTTTTCGAGAATTATTAAAAAAAAAGAATAATTACTCTTTTAAACCGTAATAAAGTCTATAAAACTATAGTCCAAATATTTTGACGTGATATAATATATCGGTTTAGATTGAATATATTATAAAAAAGTTCAAAATTCTTTAATATTGTGAATAATCTGAAAAACTATGTACTTTCTGATATCATGATATTTTAAAAAATAAACATTTCTAAAAAATGAGATAATCGGAATTTAAATAGCAGATTGGGTTGTTTTAATTTAAGTAAAACTTGAAAATATTATATTGGTCTATGAAACTAAATTAGTTATTTAAGATTTAAAATAAGAAATCAATATAAACGTGAAGTAATGAAATCGAATAATAATACTCTGGACGCTAATAAGTTGATAAAATTAAGTTTATGCTTATTATTTTATCAACTCTCCCTTTTCTTTTCCATTTTTATATTGAAGAATAATTACTCTTCTCCTAGAAGTATTGCTTCTAGGAGAATTCTTCAATTTTTAGGAGTTTCTATTTGATTAAAATACTAATTTCTTGACGTATAAGAATATTGTGAAAATTTTTATTTGTTCTCTAATATCTTGAAATATTGGAAAAATCAATTTTTACAAACTATCACGAAACTTTGGAAAATCAGTTTAACTTAAAGTACTAAATAAAAACTTTAAATAGGAGAAAAGCGTGCTTTAATTAATCTAAAATTTAGATATAAAAATTAAGTAAAAAAGAGCAACTTTTTTTACCTTAAAAAACACAAACAAAAAAAAGTGTAATTGTTATGGAAATGGAGAAAAAAAATTTAGCAATAATAATTTTAGCTGTCGTTCTTGCCGCCTCAGGTGTTGGAAATGTCATCCTTGGGATAAGTGTCGGTGCTATTAAGGCACCAGAGACTAAAAAAGTCCTTAAAGAGGGATGGAGAGAAGGTAATCAGCCTGCAATCTTAGATCCTGCAGATTGTTGGGAGAATGCTGGAGGAAACGTGATATACCAAGTTTGTGATACTTTATGGTTTTATGAACCCGTAACTGGAGACTATAATCTAGTAAATACCTTAGCCACAAGCAGAACTTGGGATGCAACTGAAACAGAATTAACCGTTACCATTAGGGATGATGTTTGGTTTCATGATGGTAAGCACTTAAATGCATCTGACGTTAAATTCACCTTTGATAGAATTATGTGGTTCGTTAACTATAGTGGTGA